>CAYYBK010000053.1:5237-10581 GCA_964470015.1 uncultured Syntrophales bacterium | reverse complement strand
GAATGTAATCAGCGGGCAGAAGCGGCAGAACAAGGTTGGCGGAAAACCGGTTGCACGTATTGTCCCAGTAAGAGCCGTTAGCGGCTTCATTGGCGACCTCGTAACGCAGGTTAATAAAGCCGTTGTCCAGGAAAAACCAGACCCAGCTTAAATAGGCCCGCACGCCTTCGGCATCGCGGAGATTGTCGTTGGATGTGAAGGCCTGGTTATAGTAATTTTTTTTGTCGTAGCCGGCAAACAATTCCACGATCTGTTTTTCCGTCAGCAGCATCTTGAATATCGGGCCGAAGGTAAAATAATCCTCGTAATGTTTAAGGTTGGCATTGCCGTCCGGCGTGGTATCCGGGTCCGTGCGCAGAAGGTAGTTGGTATAGCTGCCCAGCATGCTGATGGAAAAGCGGCCGAAATTATAGCCGGGGATGACGGAAAAGTGCTGGAGACCGAATCACGGGAATGAACGTAATTTTGGTTAAAATTAGCGGTCGAATAAAACATGGCATTGAAAAGCCAGTTTGATTCCAGCTGCGGAACGAATTCCAGCCGCACCGAAGGCGAAAAAACGCCGGTTTCGGGGTTGCCCGCCCCGCCGGCGACGCTTTCGTGCCGCGGCTTGGATGTCACATTGGAGTCATAACCGCCGGAGATGCCGAGTGTTACACGCAACGGCCGGGTATAGAAAAGAGTGTTTTCAACTGCATCCATGTACTGGCGGGCGTAAGTGGCTAGATCGGATTGGGGATCGTAGGAAGCGGTTGCCTTGAAACGCTCCCGGGCGCTTTTAAACTTTTTGTCATTCAGGAAACACAGGCCGATTTGATAATCCGCTGTCGGGACTAAATTCTTGTCCAGTGTTTTTGCTCTTTCAAAAGAATCAATGGCGGCGGAATATTTTCTCTCCCGCGCCAGAATCATTCCTTCCAGAAAGGAGATGTTGGCGGGAGCGATGTTTTCCTTTTTGGCGACAGCGATCCATTTTTTGGCCTCCGCCAATCTGTCCAACTGGAAAAGAATATTTACCTGCTCGACCAATGCTTCTTTGACGGCCGGCGGCAGGGTCAGGGCAACCTCCAGATTGGCGGCCGCTTTAACGTAATCCTGGGTTTGTTTGTAGGCCATGCCCAGAAAATAGGCGGCCAGTGATGATTGGGGGCCTTTTGTCTGTAATTTTTCCAGCACTTCGATGGCTTCTTCGTAATTTTCTTCCTGGTATTGTTTTATTCCGTCGTCCAGCAGAGGATTTTTGGTTTGGCAAAAAGCCGAATTGTTCCAGAAAATAAATGACAGAATAAAGACAACTAGCAAAAGCAACTTTTTCATCGCAGCCCTCCGCCGGATAATGAGATTATCTCCCCGTAAATTCGCGGGAGAAATAATACCTGATCATGATAAAAGCTATATGATTTTAATGCGGCAAATTGTCCGGAAAGTCAATAAAAAAGTTATGAAATGCTTCCGGTTTATTATTATAATTAATTATTTAATTCGAATAGTTGCGAACGGAATGGTTTTGTTTTCACCGGCCGGCTGCTGATTGTCGGGCCGGGCGTTTTCTGTCTAAATCCTGTTATACAGCCAATCGGGTGCAATTTTCATAAGCCAGGCGATCAGCCGCCACCTTCTGGTGATATAGGCGATTTTCTTTCGGCGTCTGATGGCGGCGAAGATTTGCGCCGCCGCCTCCGCGGCGGTTGCCTGCCAGAATAGTCTGCCGCCTTTGGACATGGTGGTTTTGACGAAGCCCGGTTTGATATCGGTGATCACGATCGGCCGGTGGGCGCGGACTGCTTTCTGGCGCAGGCCTTCCAGATAGTTGGAAACATAAGCCTTGGAGGCCGAATAAGCCGGGTCGCTTCTGTTGCCGCGCAACGCCGCCACCGAGGATATGCCCGCCAGCTGGCCGGAGCCTTTTTCCAGAAAATACTGAAAAGCAATATCCGCAATGAGTGTAAATCCGGACACATTTACGTCAATTGTTTCTTTCTCGATCTCCCATTTAAGCTGGGGGTTGTAATCACCGTAACCGGAGCTGATGATGACCAGATCGACGCCGCCCATTGCCGCTATCAATTCGCGAAAATCATTTGCGGCATCCGCAAAGCGGCGGACATCAATCTGTTTGATGTACGATGGCCCCGGTAATTCCTTTTGCAGTTCCTCCAAAAGGTTTCTTCTCCTGGCGGCGAGGCCGACGATGTAATGATTGCGGGATAAAATCCGGGCCAGCTCTTTGCCCATGCCGGAGCTTGCGCCCATCACGATTGCTTTGGATTGCTCCATGCTCTGCCCTCCAGAAGAGTTATCGCCTAGCGTGCAACGGGAATGATCTCTGCGATGGTGTCCGCGGTCAGTACCCCCGGCCGCAGAATTTTTGCCGGATGAAAAGTTACGTCAATTATTGTCGAGCCCAGACCTCCCGCTGTTCTTCCCAGATCGACAACGGCATCCAGTTTATTGCCGATTTGATTTATTACTTCTTCCGCCGTGGAGCATTCCGGCGCCTGCGAAATGTTGGCGCTGGTGGCGGTTACCGGATGGCCGAGCCGGAAGGCGATTGCTCTTGCTGCCGCATGGCTGGAAATGCGCACGCCTATTTTTCCGGTACCGGCCGTTAAAAGCGTTGATACACAGGCTGCCGCCTTAAAAACAATGGTCAGCGCGCCCGGCCAGAACGATTTCATCAGCAGGGTAGCCGGCGCCGGGATTTCTTCAACGAGGCCGTAAAGAAGTTCTTCTTTGCCGATAATGACGGAAAGCGGGTTATGAAAATTCCGGCCTTTTACGGCGTAAACTCGCCGTACGGCCCGTTCGTTTGCGGCGTCGGCGCCCAGGCCGTAAAATGTTTCCGTAGGATAAGCAATGATGCCGCCGGCAGCCAGAATTTCGGCCGCGCGGGCGGCAATGTCATCCGCGGTAGTATTCCCGGCTGCTTTCAGGATTTCCGGCATGCAAGATCTTCCTGCTTTTTTTCCACATCCTGCGCCATTTTTTCAATGTAGGAGGACAATTTTGCTTTCAGCTTTTTGTCTTCAAGTGCCAGGATGCGCACGGCATAAAGGGCGGCGTTTTTCGCGCCGGCCTTGCCGATCGCCATGGTTGCTACCGGTATGCCGCCGGGCATTTGCACGGTAGAGAGCAGGGCGTCCAGGCCGTGGACGGCGGTCGCGTCGATCGGCACGCCGATGACCGGCAGCTGCGTCTGGGAAGCGATAACGCCGGCCAGATGAGCGGCGGCTCCGGCTCCGACAATAATTATTTTAACGCCGCGGTTTATCGCTTCCTGTGCAAACTTGGTCGTTCGTGCCGGTGTGCGGTGTGCAGATGTTAAAAACAGCTCATGCGGAATACCGAATTCTTCCAGAATTTTTGTGGCTTCGAACATGATGGGCAAATCGGAATCGCTCCCCATCACTACGCTGACCATCACATCCTTTTTTTTATTCATAATTCTCCTTTGCCGTTTTTTCCATTCATTCCGTTTTACAATCAGATACCATACCGTGGCGGCCAAAAGGAAGCGGCGAGTCGTATTATCAACACGCAGAGAGGGCGAAAGAAGATGCCGGCAAAAGTGGCACCCGATTGGTAAATGAAATTAATATGTGCGCCTAATAGCTCATTAATATGCCGAATGCAAGCGGCAGTTTTCGCCTTCCGGGCAAGGTTTGACCTTGACATGCCCGTGCAAAATATCTACAGTTTTCCAAGTCAAGAAAAAAGGAGAATTTAATGAAAAATAAACTTACCGCCATCATTGAAACCGAGAAGGGAACAATCCGGTTGCAGCTTTTTGCTGATCAGGTGCCGATTACCGTGGGCAATTTTGTAAATCTGGCCCGGCGCGGCTATTACAACAATTTAAAATTTCACCGGGTCATCCCCGATTTCATGATTCAGGGCGGGTGTCCCGATGGTGACGGCCGCGGCGGCCCCGGGTACAGGTTCCCGGACGAATTTATCCGGGAGCTGCGGCACAGCAAACCCGGCATCCTTTCCATGGCCAATGCCGGTCCGCAAACCAACGGCAGCCAGTTTTTCATTACCCATGTGGCCACGCCCTGGCTGGACGGCAAACATACGGTATTCGGCGATGTTGCCGGCGCTGTTGACCAGGATGTCGTCAACCGAATTGCCCAGGGCGATAAAATCCGTTCCGTTCTGATCGAAGGCGATATTTCATCGCTGCTGGAAAGCGTCCAGCCGATGGTGGATAAGTGGAACACCATTCTGGATGCGAAATTCCCCCGACTGGCGAAAGTTTCAAAATGATAAATACGGAACACCGGGGTTGATCGGGAAGCGCAGGAAAATGAAAAGATCGCCGGCGGAAATATTGCGTCGGGCAATATGATATGCCAAAAGCAATGCAAGGGCGGATAAATTATTGCCAGCAGATTGATTTTATTGTAAAATTTAATATCGCAGCAAATCCGGTTGACAGGCAGATTGTCTCTTCATATACTCCCGCAGCAAAAAATTGCTCCATACCCGCAGCGAAGGAGAAATTCATAGAATGAAAGAGAGCTTATACGCGTATTTGTCGGACAACGAATACCCGGGCCGCGGCATCTGCATCGGGAGAACTCCCGGCGGCAAGCGTATTCTGATTGCTTACTTTATCATGGGCCGCAGCATCAACAGCCGTAACCGCATATTTTCTCCCATTGCGGGCGGTATTCGCACCGTCGCAGCCGATCCTTCCCAAATGACCGATCCGCACTTGATTATCTACAATCCAGTTCTGACTTATGGCGGCACGACAATTGTTACCAACGGCGACCAGACCGACACCATCCGCGATTTTATCGCCCGCAATCATTCCCCGGGATTTTGTTTTGAGGCCGCGCTTGAAACCCGCACTTTTGAAGACGACGGACCGAACTGGACGCCCCGCATTTCCGGCATAGCGGACATGCGTTTGGGCGGTTACAAGCTGAACATACTGAAAAGCAACGACGGCGATGAGAAAAGCTTGCAGCGCTTTACCTTTGCTTACCCGCAGCCGGTAGCCGGCGAAGGGCACTTTATCAGCACTTACAAATGCAACGGTACGCCGATCCCCAGTTTTACAGGCGAACCGCTGCGTGTTGCCGTTGACGAGGAAGATCCCGATGAATACGCGGGCAGACTGTGGGATGCCCTTAACGAAAACAATAAAGTGAGTCTGTTTGTGCGTTCCATCGATCTCGCCACGCAGAATTACGCGGACGTCATCATCAACAAATACAAAACGGTGGAGGGTTAGTCAATGAACGAAATAGCACTTAAATACGGCTGCAACCCTAACCAGAAACCAGCCCGGATTTTTATGGCGGACGGGAGCAACCTGCCGGTTCAGGTATTAAAC
>CAYYBK010000053.1:0-5227 GCA_964470015.1 uncultured Syntrophales bacterium | reverse complement strand
TTAAACGGCAAGCCCGGCTACATTAATTTTCTGGATGCGTTCAACAGCTGGCAGCTGGTGAAGGAGCTTAAAGAGAATACCCGCATGGTCGCCGCCTCCTCCTTTAAGCACGTGTCTCCCGCCGGCGCCGCCCTGGGCTATCCGCTGGATGATGTTCTGCGCAGGATGTACCATATCGATGCCGGAATGCAGCTGTCTCCTCTGGCTTGTGCCTATGCGCGCGCCCGCGGCGCCGATCGCATGAGCAGCTTCGGAGACTGGATTGCGCTTTCCGACATCTGCGACGTGCCCACCGCGCGGATTATCAAATCCGAAGTATCCGACGGCATCATTGCCCCGGGCTATGATCCGGCGGCACTGGAAATCCTGCAATCCAAGAAGGGCGGCGGCTACAATGTCGTTGCCGTTGATCCCGCCTATGTGCCTTCTGCACTGGAGCACAAACAGGTGTTCGGCATTACCTTTGAGCAGGGGCGCAACAGTCTCAAGATCGACGGCAGCATGCTCACAAACATTGTCACGGCGAACAAAACATTGACTGAAACGCAAAAGCGCGATCTCGTGCTGAGCCTGATTACCCTGAAGTACACACAATCCAACAGCGTCTGCTACGTGCAGGACGGCCAGGTTATCGGTGTGGGCGCCGGCCAGCAGAGCCGCATTCACTGTACCCGGTTGGCTGGCCAAAAGGCGGACAACTGGCAGCTGCGCCACATGCCCAAAGTCCTGAATCTGCCTTTCCGCGATGACGTTAGCAAACCAAACCGCGATAATGCCATTGATGTTTTTCTCGGCGATAACCCGGAAGATGTAATTGGCGAAGACGTATGGAAGGAAACCTTTACCCGGTGTCCAAAGCCGTTGACCAGAGCGGAAAGAAAAAAATGGCTGGCCGGGGTTACCGGTGTTGCCCTGGGCAGCGATGCCTTTTTCCCGTTCGGCGACAACATTGAGCGCGCGCATCGCAGCGGCGTGACCGCCATTGTCGAACCCGGCGGTTCCATCCGCGACCAGCAGGTGATTGACACCTGCAACAAATACGGCATTGTGATGGCCTTCTGCGAGATGAGACTGTTCCACCACTGAAGATGGTGGCTATATAACCGTTTTGAGCAGCGCTTTTCGCGGCCGCGGATACGAGGCAGGAATGGCGCGTGAAGCCTGTTTCGGATTTACTCTTTCCGTAATTTATTCATATGCTCGATCCGCTTCTGGATGAGCGCTTGTGTGCCGATATCGGTGCGGTAGTCCACCGGCCCCCGGACTGCCTTCACGCCTGCCGCAGCGATCTTTTCCGCCTCTTCCAGGGTATCGGCGATACCCACGACACCTATGGCACGCGACGAACTCAGATACAGGCCGTCTTCTCTTTTATCTACGGAAGAATAGTAAATCCGGGCTTTCCCCATGTCGTCCACTTCGATCTTTGCCCTGGCTGATGCCGCAAGGGGATGATCGGCGGGCAAACCGTATCCTTTGGGGACTACATATTTGCAGACGGTGGCTTTGGCGGCAAATTCTATTTTTAACTTATCAAGCGTGCCGTTGATGATATGCCGGCAGACTTGAACAAAATCGGTTTTCAGCAGCGGCAGAATATTCATGGCTTCGGGATCGCCGAAGCGGGCGTTGTATTCCAGCAGCTTCACGCCTGATTTCGTGGCGATGAAGCCGCCGTACATTATGCCTTTATAAGGCGCTCCTGTTTCCATTCGAAGCGCCTCCGCGACTTTTTGGGTGATCGCCAGACCGGCCGCTGCATCTTCCTGCTGCAAAAAGGGAAGGGAATGATTATTACAGGAGTACGATCCCATGCCCCCGGTGTTGGGACCTTTATCGCCGTCAAAGCGCCGTTTGTGATCCTGTACCAGCGGTGTGCCGATAACCGTCCTGCCGTCGCATAAGCACTGCAGCGAAAATTCCTGACCTTCAAATTTTTCTTCAATGATCAGCGAGGAGCTTTCCCGGAGAATCTGAGCACACAGTTTGATTGCTTCACTTTTTGTGGCGAAGTGATCCCCCTGCACCAGCACTCCCTTACCGCCGGTAAGTCCGTCGGGTTTGAGAACAATTCCGGCCAGTTCATTCAGGAACTCCTCCACGCCGTCAATGGCTGTGAATACCCGGAAGCGCGGGTTGCCCGGAATATCGTATTTGGCAACCAGATTACGGGTGAACGATTTCGATGTTTCCAGCCGCGCCAGGCTCTTATTGGGGCCGACGGCGGGAATGCCTACTTGCGCCAGCGCATCCACAACACCGTTATTGAGCGGATCTTCCGGACCGATGACCGCGAATTCAATGCCCTTCTCGGAGGCAAAATCCGTTATGGCCTTGAGATCGGCATAGCTCCCGAGTTTTATTGCTTCCGAAAGCGAGGCAATGCCGGGGTTGTTTGCTTTCATATAGGAAAATAAACGCGGGTTTTCCGGCGACTGTTTCAATGCTTCGGCCATCACGTGTTCACGGGCGCCGTTTCCGACTAAAAGTATATTGGACATTACAGAATCTCCCTCAATGATAATTCCGGAATAGATAACGGAAAATCAAACCCAAGTCAATTAATAGCAGCAGGAACTTAGTCGGTCTTCCGATAAAATATTTGTCTTTTCCTGCGCTGATCTGCTAAATTATGCCTATAAAAAATAGTTCAGGAATGTTGCCGCTTGGATATACCATTACAATTAGCCGTAATTTTTGTCCTTTTTTTGTTTTCCGGTTTTTTTTCTTCAGCGGAAGCGGCGTTGTTTTCGCTGACTGATCTGCATCTTCACAAGATGAAATCGGATCGTTATCCTTTTTTGAGCTTTGTCGGCGATTTGCTGGAGAATAAGCGGCGGCTGTTAATTACGATTGTTGTCGGCAATGAAGCGGTTAATATCGCCATCTCCGTTGTGTCTGCTTCCATTTTTATCAGTATTTTCGGAACAAGCGGCCAGTGGCTGGCGATAGCTGCCACCAGTATTTTTCTGCTGATAGCCGGCGAAGCGGTTCCCAAAACATTCGGCGTAACCTATCCGATGCCGATATCCGCAGCCGTTTCGCCGATTCTTTCCATATTCTCGCGGCTGGAATATCCCTTCGTTGTCGCGCTGGAGAAGATATCTGATTTTATTCTCCGCCGCTACAGCCCTGGGAAATTGCGTAAGGCCGAGCCGATCATGGAAGACGAATTCAAAACGCTCATTGACGCGGGAAGCCGCGAAGGAGTGGTCGAGGAGGGGCAGAAAGAACTGATTAATAGAATTTTTGAACTCGGTGATAAACCGGTAACGGATATTATGGTGCCTCGTGTGGATATGTTTTGTCTTCCCGCGACGATGCCCGTGGATGAAATCGTTGCCGAGGTAATCAGGGCGCGCCATGAAAGGGTCCCGGTTTATTCCGGTGACCGTGACGACATCATCGGCATTCTTTATGCCCGCGACCTGCTTCACGCCGCCCTTCAGGAAGAAAAACCGGACGGTATAGAAAAACTGCTCAAACGGCCGTATTTTATCCCGGAAGGCAAAACCATCAATGGCCTTTTACACGACTTTCAGGAAAACCGCATGCAGATGGCCGTAATCGTAGATGAATACGGCGGCGTATCCGGCTTGATTACGCTCGAAGATATCCTGGCGCATTTGTTTGAAGAAGATGCCGCGCATTGCGGCGGGCTCCAGAGCGGCTGCGAAAAAGTTGATGAAGAAACCATAATTGTACCCGGTAAACTGCCGCTGGAACAATTCAATGCTCTGGCGCAGGCCCAGTTACCGGTGGATGAATTTGACACGATCGGCGGATTTGTTTTGCATTTGTTCGGCAATCTGCCCGCCCGCGGCGCAGAGTATAATTATCAGGGGTTTGTATTCCGGATCGAAAGCGTCGGCCGGTCGCGGATTCTAAAGATCAGAGTAAAACTGGATAAGGAGCAGCCCAAAGACATATGAGTGCTTATTTAATTTTTGCCGTCGTTATCGGCTGCCTTATTCTGGAAGCGTTGTACTCCGGCGGCGAAATCGCCTTAATTTCTTCCGATATCAATAAAATAAGATTTTTTGCCCGGCGCGGTTCCTTCGCTGCGAAACAGGCCCTGAAGCTTATGAAGCAGCCGGAGTGGTTTATTTCGACGACAATCATCGGGACCAATCTCTCTATCGTGACCAGTTCCACTCTGGCGACAGGTTTTTTTCTGGAGGTTTTCGGCCCGGTGCGCGGCGAGCAGATTTCCTTTCTTATTATTTTCCCGACTTTGTTGGTCATGATCATCGCCCGCAGCATTTTTCAGCAATATGCCGAAAAGATGGCAATGAAACTGGCTTTTTTTATCCGCATCTCCTCCGTAATCTTTTATCCGGCGGCCTATCTCATTGCCACGGCATCCAGGTGGACCGTGAGGTTTTTGACCGGTCAGCGGGTAAAAAATCCTTCTTACATTACAAAAGAGGGTTTAAAGTTTGTGCTGGGGGAAAAGACCCAGGGCAGTGATATTTTGAAGACGGAAAGAGAAATGGTCAGCCGGGTCTTCGATTTCTCGGAAATTACCGCAGATAAAATAATGATTCCGCTGTCTGCGCTTACGGCGCTGCCGGTTACGACTAAAATCACTGATGCCGCCCGGATTGTGGCCGGCAAGAAATATCTGCGGATACCGGTTTATCAGGGCCAGATATTCAATATCGTCGGTGTTCTGCACTATTTTGATCTGCTACAGGCGCTGTATGAGCAAAAAGAAGGCTCCGGTGATGCAAAAGCGGAGAAAACAATTGAATCTTGTCTGCAAAAACAAGTTCTTTACGTGCCCGAGACAAAGAAAGCCGGTGAACTCCTTATGGATATGCAAAGAAAACATGAGCCGATGGCTGTTGTTGTTGATGAATACGGCGGCGCACTGGGTATAGTAACCAGCTCGGATATCGAAGAAGAGATTGTCGGCAGCATTGATGATGAATACAGCACGGGCGAGAAATTATACAAGAAAATTGCTCCCGGCAAATATCTGATGAATGGGCGCATGGGAATTGACGAACTGGAACAGATTTTGGCGCTGGAATTGCCGGTAGGCAACTATGAGACACTGGGAGGTTTCCTGATGTTCAAACTGGGAAAAGTTCCTCAGCGGAAGGAAAAACTTGAATACAGCGGCATAAATTTTATTATTGAAAATGCCGACCAAAAATCGATAAGGGAAGTTATGGTGGTTATTCCGGAGTCTTGCAGGAAACACACAATATGTTTTCAGAAC
>CAYYBK010000052.1:0-10584 GCA_964470015.1 uncultured Syntrophales bacterium | reverse complement strand
TTGGTTTTACTGGAAGACAGTTATCATTGCAGCAAACAAAAAACGCGCCATGACTGCGATTACACCCGCGGCATTCTGGAGGGAATCCCGACCATTTTTGACATGCCTCCCGCGCATGTGGAAGAAATTGAATGCCAGATTTCTCCGGAAAACTACGGGAAACGCATCTGGCATGATGCGCCGCGGCAAGGAGCGAGCGGATGTCTCTACAGAGTAAGCTGGGATGCGAAAAGCAGGACTTCTTTCTGGCGACAACTTTTAAAATACGGAATCTATTACAAAGCGATAAAAGACCTCACCGCGGCCAACCGGAAAATTCAGGAAAAATATAATGAGGCAAGGGAGCTGGCGTCCCATCTCCAGGAGAGCAATCAGCAGCTGGAACAGGCCAGAGCCAGGCAGGAAGAATACCTGCATAAGCTGGAAGTCTCGGAAGCAATGTACCGGTTATTGGCCAACAATATATCAGACGTCATCTGGACAATGAGTCTGACGGATATGCGTTTTACGTATATCAGTCCTTCCGTGGAAAAATATCGCGGCTTTAATCCCCGGGAAGCTATGGCGCTTTCACTGGAGGAAACACTTACGCCGCAGTCTGTAAAGGATATTTCCGCAGTGCTGGCCGAGGAATTGCGCCGGGACGAAAACAGAGATGTCGATCCGAACCGTTCGCGCACGATTGTCGTAAATCAGTATTGCCGGGACGGCAGTTGCACGTGGGGCGAAGTAACAGTGACATTTTTGCGCGATAGACACGGTCGGCCGGTAAGTGTCCTGGGCGTGACCCGCGATATTAATGAACGCAAGCAGACCGAAGAAAAACTGAAAAAGAATGAAGAAAGATTGCGCCTGATTACCGACAATATGTCTGATATCATTACCGTGACGGATCTCGACTATCTGCTTCTATATGTAAGCCCTTCGGTCCGGAAGGTTTTGGGATATGATCCCCGACAGCTGACGGGAAAAGAACTGCTGGATTATGTTCCTTCTGCCAGCCGGAAAGAGGTGGCCGCAGCGATGGCGCAGTCTTTTTCCACGCACAAGCCGGGGAAGAAAGTGCACCGTTTCCTGCATGCAGACGGGCATTTTATCTGGCTCGAAACAATTATGGATTTCATATTTGATGAAACAGGTGCGTTGCAGGGAGGATTATTTACTTCACGAGATGTAACTGAACGCATCAAAGCGGAGGAAGAGCGGCAGATGCTGCAGGAGCGTCTGCAGCGGGCCGAAAAAATGGAAGCTCTGGGGACATTGGCCGGCGGCGTTGCCCATGACCTCAATAATGTTTTGGGTGTTGTTGTCGGCTATTCCGAACTGATGCTCGGAGAGACAGGCGAAGCGGACAGGATCAGACCCCATCTTTTAAACATCATGAAGGCAGGCGAGCGCGCTGCCGCCATTGTTCAGGATCTGCTCACACTGGCCAGAAGAGGAGTCAATACCGCAAAAGCGGTCAATATGAACTGCATTATCAATGAAATGCAAAGATCTCCCGAGTTTCTGAAATTGTCCTCATATTATCCCAATGTTCAGATAAAAACGAAGCTGGCCGGAGATTTACTCAATATCAGCGGATCGCCCGTCCATTTGAGCAAGACTCTTTTTAATCTGGTCTGCAATGCCCTGGAATCCATGCCGGATATGCGCCACGGAAGTGTGACCATAACAACGGATAACGGTTATCTGGACAAACCGGTTCATGGCTACGATAGCATCAAGGAAGGTGACTATGTTGTTCTTTCCGTATCGGATACGGGGGAGGGCATTCCGGCCGCCGACATGAAAAGAATTTTTGAACCGTTCTATACAAAGAAGGTTATGGGGCGCAGCGGAACCGGCCTGGGACTCTCCGTGGTCTGGGGGACGGTTAAAGACCATAACGGCTATATCGACGTCCACAGTGAGGAAGGGAACGACTTTAACGCTCTATTTCCCGGTGACAAGGGATGCAATAGCGGAAGATCGGTCTTCCTTATCCATATCCGGCTACATGGGGTGCGGCGAATCCGTGCTGATTGTAGATGACATGCCCATTCAGCGGGAGCTAGCCGGTGCCATGCTTACGAAATTGAACTATAGCATTACTGCTGTTGCCTCCGGCGAAGAGGCGGTGGAATATCTGCGGAACCGTAGGGTGGATATTATTTTACTGGATATGATAATGGAACCGGGCATGGACGGTTTGGATACCTACCGGAAGATTCTGGAAATACATCCCGGCCAGAAGGCGATTATCGTTAGCGGCTTTTCCGAGACAGATCGGGTCAGCCAGGCCCAGAAACTGGGCGCAGGCGCCTATGTCAAAAAGCCCTACGTTATCGAAAAACTGGGAATGGCCCTGCGGAGAGAACTAGACATGCCCGCTTAATTGTCAACGCGGTAAAGCTGATTGGATAGCTGCATGGAGTTGAGTGTTTAAAATGATCCTTCATGCCTGCCGTAAACAACATATTGTTCGGCGTGCGTTCCTGCTTCCTGAAATTTTGTTATTAATTCCGGGAGCATCACGGGATTGATAGCATTTATCGTGGACCAAAGGGGAATCGATTGGTAATGCCCCCGGAATTATTTCCGAATAGTTCTATTGCTCTTTGAGCCGCCCGGATATTTTCTGGATCATTTCTTCCTGTCGCCTGAGAACTCTGCGAAATTCTCTGTCATCTGTTTTGGCAATTTCAATTTTCAAATTCAGCATGTACCGTTCCAGAAACTCCAGAAGAGCCTTGCTTTCGTCCGGGGTTAATTCTAACGTGGACATGACAGGCCTCCTTTCTTCGAAGATGCCGGATTATTGACTTGACGGAAATATCTACGTTTTCATCAATGCTTCCTTTGTTGCGCCGACGGGATAAACGGGAAATATCTCAAAGGACAGGAGATCGAGCCAGGCCGCACGCGCCGCAATCAAACCTTTGGCGTCCGTGTCCACAACGTAAATGGTACGGCAGCCCTGGAGATCGAAAAACTCGGAGATGACTTTGACATCCTCCGGCCATTTCCATGTTACTCTCTTTATCCGCACTTCTTTTTCATCTTTTGGATCCCATGTGCAAATCATCATGAAGTACATACACTCACCTCCTTTTTCATGAAATTTGTCTAATCGATAAAAAAGCCCCGTTCGGCAATTTGACGATACGGGGCTTGGGGGGCTTAAACATGGCAGCACCATCAAAAACGGCTTATTTATTCAAGAATCCACTACTTTACTCCATACGAAATGTATATAAATAAGATATGCCCGCCCGGACAAAAGTCAAGCAGGATAATTCCTCCCGTCCAGCGGTAAAGGTATTTATTGATCAGCTGATTATTCGGGATATCCGCCTCTGCAAGGGGGGAAAGAACTTCCTGAAAATACCAAAGTCCGGATTACTTTTTAATCCTTGTGTTGTTGAAAAATGGTCTTGACAAAGGATTGGGCCGGGAGTAATTACTACTAAATCGCTAGTATATATTGTAGGGCTGGTGTTTAGATGAAGTTGTCTACAAAATCAAGATACGGTGTACGCATGATGGCTGATCTCGCCGATCATTACGGCAGAGATCCGGTTTTTTTAAAGGATATCGCCAAAAGAGAGGAAATATCAGAAAAGTATCTGAGCATTATTGTTATTCCCCTGCGCAGTGCTGGTTTGATTAAATCGACGCGCGGTGCTCACGGCGGTTATCTGTTGGCGCAGTCTCCTGCGGAGACGACCTTACGCAGCATTCTTGATGCTCTCGGAGAGAAGATTTGCCTGGTGGACTGTATAAAAAACTCCCGGAGCTGCTCAAGGGCGGGAACTTGCTCCACCCGAGACGTCTGGTCTGTTTTGAGTGAAAAGATCAGAGAAACGCTTGATTCCATTACACTGGCTGATCTTGTACAGACGCGCCGTAAAAAAGCGGCGGATAATATTATGAACAATATCTGATCAGCGGAATTGCCATGAAGAAAAAAGTTCTGGCTGCCATGAGCGGCGGTGTTGATTCATCCACGGCGGCGTTATTGCTCCGGGAAGCAGGTTACGAAGTAACTGGTGTGACGATGTGCCTGGGCATTTGCGAGGAAGTAGAACGAACGGGCTGTTGCGGCTTTGATGCCGTGGATGATGCAAAGCATGTTTGCCGCCAGTTAAAAATCCCGCATTTTGTTTTTGATTTTGCGGAAGAGATGGAGAAACACGTCATCGGCAAGTTTACCGCCGAGTATTTACGCGGCCGGACACCTAATCCCTGCATAGATTGCAACCGCTATTTGAAATTCGGTGCGCTTTTGAACAAAGCCCGCGGCATGGGGTTCGACTATTTGGCGACCGGCCACTACGCCCGCATTGAAAAGCGCGATGATCGCTGGCATTTGCTGCGGGCGCAGGACAAAAACAAGGATCAGACTTATTTTCTTTACTCGCTTAAAGCCGCCGATTTACCGGCAATCCTTTTCCCGCTGGGTTCTTTAAACAAAAACGAAGTCCGCGCACTGGCGCAGCAAGCCGGTCTGCATGTAGCGCAGAAGGCGGAAAGCCAGGATATTTGCTTTGTGCGCCAGGGCAGCTACGGGCAGTTTTTTCAGGAAAGAAATGTGCCGGTCGTCGCCGGCAACATCGTGAATAAAGAGGGGCATATTTTGGGACGGCACAGAGGCATTGTCCATTATACGATCGGCCAGCGGGGAGGTTTGGGTATCAGCGCCAGAACGCCGCTTTATGTTCTGGAAATTGATGCCGTAAAAAATAAAGTTGTCGTTGGTGAAAAGAAAGATTTGTATGCGGTTGGTCTCACGGCTGCTGCCGTTAATCTGTTTACCGATGATTTTCCGGCGGAAGCACAAGCAAAAATCCGGTACCGGAAAAAACCGGCGCCGTGCACTGTTATACGGGATGGCGCACAGCTGAAGATAATTTTTAAAGAAGCGCAGGAGTCAATCACGCCGGGGCAGGCGGTTGTTCTTTTCGCCGGTGATGATGTTTTGGGCGGCGGCGTTATTGAAAATGTAATCAAAGATGCGGAAAAACAGGGGGAAAGGAATGAACAGGCGGGATAAAAAGTTCAATCTTGATACGATACTTTTGCATGGAGGGCAGGAACCTGACCCGACAACAGGCTCCCGTGCCGTGCCCATTTATCAAACTGCTTCTTATCAGTTTAAGGATACCGATCACGCTGCCGCGCTTTTTGGGCTTAAAGAATCCGGCAATATTTATGTAAGACTGATGAATCCGACAACGGATGTTCTGGAAAAAAGAATCGCGTTAATGGACGGCGGTATCGGTGCCCTGGCTGTGGCGAGCGGCCAATCGGCGATCACCCTGGCGCTTTTGAATATTGCCCAGGCCGGGGACGAAATCGTCGCGGCGGACAATCTCTATGGCGGAACTTACAACCTGTTCCACCACACGTTTATCCGCTTGGGTATTAAGGTCAATTTTGTGCAGTCGAATGATTTGCCGGCGCTGGAAAAGGCAATTAATCCGAAAACAAAAGCAATTTATGCCGAATCGATCGGCAACCCCAAGCTCAATGTGGCTGACCTGGAAGGTATCGCCGCCGTGGCGCATAAAAACGGAATTCCCTTTGTCCTTGATAACACCGTGGCCCCTTATCTTCTGCGTCCCTTTGATTTCGGCGCCGATATCATCGTCTATTCGGCAACGAAATTTATCGGCGGGCATGGTACATCGCTGGGCGGTATCATTGTCGATTCCGGGAAGTTTGACTGGACCGGTGGCAAATTCCCCCTTATCGCCGCTCCGGACCCAAGTTATCACGGCATGAGATTTGTCGAGGATTTAAAACCGTCAGGCAACATTGCCTACATTCTCAAGGCGCGTGTAACCCTGCTGCGCGATCTGGGGCCGGCTTTGTCTCCTTTTAATTCCTTCCTGTTTTTACAGGGTTTGGAAACGCTGCATTTGCGCATGCTCCGCCATTCCGAGAATGCCCTGGCGGTGGCGCAATACCTGGAGAGGCATCCGAAGGTAAACTGGGTGAATTATCCGGGATTATCATCGAGTCCGGAAAAAGACAGAGCGGCAAGATACCTGCCCAGAGGCGCCGGAGCAATCGTCGGCTTCGGCATCAAAGGCGGAGCCGGTGCCGGGAAAAATTTTATCAACTCTTTGCGCCTGATTTCGCATCTTGCCAATATCGGCGATGCCAAATCGCTGGCGATTCATCCGGCATCTACAACCCACCAGCAGCTGTCAGTCGAAGAGCAGGCGGCCACGGGAGTAACGCCGGATTTTATCCGCCTCTCCGTCGGCATTGAACATATCGACGATATACTGGCGGATATTGAACAGGCGCTGGCCAAAGCTTGATTTTGTTACTGTGTCATGGCGGAGGAGTGAGCCGGCTGAACCTGTCTTGCTTTTATTTAACATACTGGTATTGACGCCGTTTCGACATTCTTGCAAAGTCACGCGGCAAAGGGAGGTAAACAATGAAAAGAATATTTGCGGATAATGCACACTCCATAGGTAATACGCCGCTGGTGCAGCTCAACAGCCTGACAAAAGGGCTGCAAGCCAAGATTCTGGGCAAGATCGAAGGGCGCAATCCTGCTTATTCTGTAAAATGCCGTGTCGGTGCGGCCATGATCTGGGCTGCGGAAAAGGAAGGACTGCTCAAGCCGGGAGTGGAAATTATCGAACCGACCAGCGGCAACACGGGTATTGGCCTGGCTTATGTTGCGGCGGCGCGCGGCTATAAGCTTACTTTAACCATGCCGGAAACAATGAGCATGGAAAGAAGGCGTGTGCTTGCCGCATTCGGGGTTAATATTGTTTTGACTTCCGGTCTGCAGGGAATGAGAGGTGCCATTGACCGGGCCGAAGCGATTGCCGCCTCCGATCCGCGGAAATATTTTATGCCGCAGCAGTTCAAGAATCCGGCCAATCCGGCAATTCATGAAAAAACAACCGGGCCGGAAATATGGAACGACACGGGTGGTGAGGTGGACGTAATTGTCGCGGGAGTCGGTACCGGCGGAACAATCAGCGGCATTTCGCGCTACATTAAGGGAAAGATGAAAAAGAAAATAATTTCTGTGGCGGTAGAGCCGAAAGAAAGCCCGGTCATTACGCAAAAACTGGCAGGTCTTGAGATAAAACCTTCGCCGCATAAAATTCAGGGTATCGGTGCCGGTTTCATTCCCGATACACTGGATTTATCTTTAGTTGACCGTGTGGAAACGGTGGAAAGCATGGAAGCAGTGGATTATGCCCGCAGGCTGGCTCGTGAAGAAGGAATTCTGGTCGGTATTTCCAGCGGTGCCGCTTCCGCCGCCGCCGTCCGCTTGGCAAGACTCGATGAGTTTGCTGGAAAAAATATCGTTGTCATTTTCCCCGACGCTGGGGAACGTTATTTATCGACAATTCTTTTTGAGAATCCGGGCGTTTAGTATTCCGCCGATTTTTATCGGGAAACGGAGAACCGTATTGACAATATGAATTTGCACTGGTAAGTTTCTGCGAATAAGCGGGGTGGCCTTAGGTGCCTGAGATTAGACCCATTTGACCTGATCCGGATAATGCCGGCGGAGGGAAAATAGAGGAATATTATTAAATAAACCCTTTCCGGCCGATGCCTTAGAAAGGGTTTACTAATTTAAGGGAAAGGAAAAATGATGCTTGCAGCAGCGGAAGTCTGTAACTCCATCGAAATGATCCGCCGGCAGGCGCCGGTTGTGCACAGCATTACCAACTATGTTGTGATGAACAACACGGCTAATGCTTTACTGGCACTGGGTGCTTCGCCGGTCATGGCGCATGCGGAAGAAGAAGTGGAGGAAATGGTGAATATCGCATCTGCCCTGGTGATAAACATCGGAACATTGAGCGCAAGCTGGATACGCTCCATGTTTAAGGCGGCAAAGCAGGCGGCAAAGAGAGGTATTCCCGTTATCCTCGACCCGGTCGGTGCGGGTGCTACGAAGTACCGGACGCGCACGGCCCGGGAACTAATGGAAAGCGAACTGCCGGCCGTCATCCGGGGTAATGCTTCGGAAATAATGGCTCTCTCCGATGACCGGTCGGCAACAAAAGGCGTGGATAGCGCCGACTTATCGGACAACGCCGTGCCAGTCGCACAGAAAATCAGCGCAAGATACAACTGTGTTGTCTGCGTCAGCGGAGCCACCGATTATATCGTCAAGGACCGGCAAATCATCAAAGTTGAAAACGGCCATCCGCTGATGGCCAGAGTTACGGGTTTGGGCTGCACGGCATCGGTTTTATGCGGTGCTTTTGCCGCGGTGGAGGATGCTTTTACCGCGACCGTACAAGCGATGATTGTGATGGGTGTTGCCGGTGAAATTGCAGCGGAAAAAGCAGCCGGGCCAGGAAGTATGCAAATGCATTTTCTGGATGCGCTGTATTGCCTTGCCGAGGAGGACATTAAGTTGCGGCTGAAAGCGGGTGGTTAGCCATGCACGGGCTTTATTTGGTAACCGACCGCAGTTTGTGCGGGAAAAATAGTCTGGAAACCGTTGTATTGCAGGCGGCGAAGGGCGGAGTTTTCTGCGTTCAGCTGCGGGAGAAGGAAATGGCGACAAGGCATTTTATCGAAGAAGCGGAAAACATAAAAAGAATTTTGTTGCCCTATAAGATTCCGCTGATTATCAATGATCGGGTGGACGTGGCTCTGGCAGTGGGCGCCTCAGGTGTGCATTTAGGGCAGTCGGATATGCCTTGTGCGCGGGCGCGATCGCTGATGGGAAGCAAGGCGATTATCGGGTTATCAGTGGAAACATGGAATGATGTGGAAAAAAGCTGCCAGTGCGATATCGATTATATTGCCGCGAGCCCGGTCTTTGCGACACCGACTAAGACAGATACGAAAGGCGCCTGGGGATTGGAGGGCATTACCAAAATAAGAGCGGCGATCCGGCATCCGCTTGTCGCGATCGGCGGGATTAATGAACGCAATGCCGGTGCTGTTGTAAAAGCCGGGGCGGATTGTCTGGCCGTAGTCTCGGCGATCTGCGCCGCGGCAGAACCGGCCGCGGCGGTTAGAAGACTGAATGAAATAATTGCCGCGGCATCTGCACGCAGGTGAAAATGCTTGCTCGTAACAGTCGGATTGCCGAGTGCGGGCGGCGCAGAAATGCTTCTAAAAAATCAGAGCTGCCGATTTGCTGGACCGTCTGGCAAAGACTTCGCGGAGGTAGTTATTTTAACGGAAAGTCTCGTCATTTTTGATTATTCGGGAACGTTGAACCTGGAAATGGCGGTTTTTGCCCGGCCTGATAGTTTGCTGCGGCACCTGAAAACAAGCGGATTATTCGCCCTTGGCTTAAAAAATAACGCTTTGTTTTGGAAAATAATAAACAGCACATGGCAGGAAGGCAGCACCACCGGCGTAGGTTACAAAAAGATAATGCTGGCGAATCTGCAGCGATTGTTTCCCGATCAGGCGCAGCCGGGTAAGCCGCAGTTGGTAAAGGCGGTGGCTGATTTTGCTGAAGCTTATTTTTCCAAGGCGGAAATTGATGCGCGGTGGCGTCCGCTTTTGAAAATGCTGAGCGGCAATAATGTCGTGCAGGTTGTTATTGCCACCGACCATTACGCGGAAGCAACCGGGGCGATCAGCAAGCATCTGAAAACATGGCACATTCATGCTAGCGGATTGCCGGCGGTGCGCAAGGGCGAAATTTTCATCGCTAATTCCGCCGATATCGGATTCCATAAGGAAAGCTATCCGTTTTGGGAAACCGTAAAAAATATTTTAAAGGAGAAATACGCCCGCGTTATATTGATTGATGATTTTGGCACCAATGAACAGCAGGCCGATGCCTATGCACAGGAATACTTGATAGATTCGCGCCGCAGAAAAACATTAGACCTGTTGGAGCGTGTTTTTGCGGCACCGGTGAAATGTTTCTTTTTTGCCGCGCAGGATCAGGCGATTGCCGAGTTGATTTTACAAACTACAGGGAGCATAACTCGTTTGCTGGCCGGTGAAAAATCCACAAAATAATCGCATGGGCAGGATAGACCGCGGCGAAGCAATTTGGAAATATCCGCTGTCTGCCGCCGAAATTATCCGGGCGGAAATGTCTTAAAAATTAAACAAATTGCTTTTTCAGCAGGAATATATTATTGAATGCTGCAGACAGGGGTGCCGGATGCGGCTGAGATTATACCCTTTGAACCTGAACCGGGTAATGCCGGCGGAGGGATGGGCGGCAGCGAATTTGATTCAAGCCATATCCTTAAAAGATTCAAAAAGGGTGTGGCTTTTTTTGTTATAAGTACCTCGCTGGCGATTAATTGTTTTCAGATTCGGGAGAGTGCAATGTTTTCAAGAATTATCATTATCAGCGGCGGACGCCTGGGGGATGCCGTTTTTTTTCAGAAGCGCGCGGCGGCGCTGGCCGGATTTATGACTATCTGCTGCGACGGCGGCAGCAGATATCTGGATAAACTTAAAATCAAACCCGATGTAATTATCGGCGATATGGATTCGGTCAAGTCGCTCCAGTTGGAACGTTACGCCGCCGGTGGTGCGAAAATTTTACGATACCCTCCGGACAAGGATGCCACCGATACTCAGCTTGCCGTGGAATATGCACTGGGATTAAAGCCGAAGACG
>CAYYBK010000051.1:0-10755 GCA_964470015.1 uncultured Syntrophales bacterium | reverse complement strand
AGATAATTAAATGCCAAGAAGACGGGAAATAGAGAAAAGGGATGTGTTGCCCGATCCCAAGTTTAATAATAAAATGGTTGCTAAATTCGTTAATTCGTTGTTAAAGCGAGGGAAAAAGAGTACTGCGGAAAGTATCCTTTATGGTGCTTTTGACATCATTGAAAAGAAAGCAAAAGAACAACCAGTGGAGCTTTTTGAAAAAGCTTTAAACAACGTCAAGCCGGTCATTGAAGTCAAATCAAGGCGTGTAGGCGGTTCTACTTATCAAGTGCCGACAGAAGTTGTTCCGGCCAGACGTACGGCTTTGGCTATCCGCTGGTTGATTACCAATGCTCAGGAGCGTACGGAAAAAACGATGCGCGAAAAACTGGCCGGCGAATTGATTGATGCGGCGAATAATCGCGGTGGGGCGATTAAAAAGAAGGAAAGTGTGCATAAAATGGCCGAAGCAAATAAAGCTTTCGCGCATTATAAATTTTAAATAAAAGGTATATTGCTTAAACGACAAGAGAAATAACCATTCAAAGTTAAGGAGGTAGACGGACATGGCTAAGAAAAAATTTGAAAGGACGAAGCCGCATTTAAACATCGGAACCATTGGTCACGTAGATCATGGTAAGACCACATTAACAGCCGCGATTACGAAACATTTGGCTAAAAAAGGTTTTGCGGAATTCAGGCCTTTTGATTCTATTGATAATGCTCCTGAAGAAAAGGAGAGAGGTGTTACCATTAATATCTCTCATGTGGAATATGAGACGGAGAAAAGACATTACGCTCACGTAGATTGCCCGGGTCACGCGGACTATATCAAAAACATGATTTCCGGTGCCGCTCATATGGATGGAGCAGTTCTTGTTGTTGCCGCTTCTGATGGCCCCATGCCGCAAACCAGAGAGCACATCCTCCTTGCCCGTCAGGTTCAGGTCCCCTACATTGTCGTTTATCTTAATAAAGTAGATTTAGTTGATGACCCCGAGCTTCTCGATCTGGTTGAATTGGAATTAAGAGAGCTTTTAAATCAATATGAGTTCCCCGGTGACGATATCCCTATTATTCGCGGTTCAGCCCTCAAGGCTTTGGAAGCGGATGATCCAAGTTCACCTGATGCCAAATCAATTTGGGAGCTGATGTCTGCAGTAGACAGTTATATACCTGAACCGAAACGTGATACGGAAAAACCATTCCTTATGCCAGTCGGCGATGTTTTCACTATTTCCGGCCGTGGTACGGTAGTGACGGGTCGTGTGGACAGAGGAATTACCAGAGTCGGTGATGAAGTAGAAATAATCGGTATCCGTCCGACTTTCAAAACGGTTGTTACCGGTGTCGAAATGTTCCGCAAGACCCTTGATGAAGGCCGTGCCGGTGATGACGTCGGTTTGCTTTTGCGAGGTATCAAGCGTGAAGAAGTGGAAAGAGGTCAGGTAATTGCTAAGCCGGGCTCCATTACCCCGCATACAAAATTTGAAGCAGCGGTTTACGTTCTGACGAAGGAAGAAGGCGGTCGCCACACGCCGTTTTTCTCCGGCTATCGCCCGCAATTTTATTTCCGTACAACCGATGTGACCGGTGTAGCAACCCTTCCTGAAGGCGTGGAAATGGTTATGCCCGGAGATAACGTTAATATGAGAATAGAATTGATTACTCCCATCGCGATGGAAGAGCAACTTAGGTTTGCTATCCGTGAAGGCGGCAGGACAGTAGGCGCCGGTGTCGTAAGCAAGATTATTGAATAGAAACAGGGAATAGGTTATCCGATCGATGAAAGACCAAAAGATTAGAATTCGTCTCAGAGCTTACGACTATAAATTGCTGGATCGTTCTGTTGAAGAAATTGTTGAAACGGCTAAAAGGACCGGTGCACGTGTCGCCGGTCCCATTCCTCTTCCTACGGAAATCAACAAGTATTGCGTAAATCGCTCACCGCATGTAGACAAGAAATCCCGCGAGCAGTTTGAAATCAGAACACATAAAAGACTGATTGATATTGTCGAGCCTACGCAGGCTACGGTGGATGCTCTGATGAAACTTGATCTGTCCGCCGGAGTGGATGTTGAGATAAAAGCGTAGATTTGGATTCGGACGTTGGGAGATGGTAAGAATCATTGCCATTCTTCAAAATGGAGATTAACGGCTTTATATCTATTGAAAAAAGTTGGAAGATAATGAACAAGGGAATCATTGGGAAAAAATTAGGAATGACTCAGGTATTCGATGCTGATGGCGCCGCCGTAGGCGTTACCGCCGTAGAAGTTGAGCCGTCCGTTGTCGTCCAGGTAAAGACCAAGGACAAAGAGGGATATGATGCTATCCAGCTTGGTTACGGTCGCAGAAAACAAAAAGGCGTGACAAAGCCGCTACAGGGTCATTTCAATAAAGCCAATAAAGGGTTTTTCCGTACGCTCCGGGAATTCAAACCGGAGGACGGGAAATATGAAATTGGTCAGGAGATTACCGCGGATATTTTTAAGGCCGGTGATTTTGTCGACGTTGTAGGTACCTCAAAAGGAAAAGGCTTTGCGGGTGTTGTAAAAAGACATAGTTTCCGTGGCGGCCGCGCTACTCATGGTTCGATGTTTCACCGCGCCCCCGGTTCTATCGGTGCCAGCGCTGATCCGTCAAGGGTTTTCAAGGGAACAAGAATGGGCGGTCATTTAGGTGCTGTCCGTAAAACTATTCAGAATTTGCAAGTATGGCAAGTCCGCGCGGATAGAAATTTGCTTTTGCTGAAAGGTTCAATTCCCGGCAGTAAAAACGGTTTTGTACTGATCAAGCAAGCCAAGAAAAAAAGTGTTTAAGTCACATCTGGAGTTATGAATATGTCAGTTGCAGATGTTTTTGATATCGAAAAGAAAAAAGTTGCTCAGGTTGAGCTTAATGACGCCGTGTTCGGCGCGGAAATCAACGAAGCGGTCGTTTATGACGTCGTCAAAATGCAATTGGCCGCTCGTCGCTCCGGAACGTCCTCCACAAAAACTAGATCCGATGTAAGCGGTGGCGGTAAAAAGCCGTGGCGGCAAAAAGGAACAGGCCGGGCTCGCGTGGGGACAACAAGATCGCCTATTTGGCGCAGCGGTGGAATCGTCTTCGGCCCTCATCCCCGCGACTATTATTATACTGTTCCGAAAAAAGTACGGAAAAAAGCCCTGATATCGGTGCTGAGCATGAAACTGAAGGAAGACAAGATGATCATCTTGAAAGATTTTCCCATGGAAAAAATCAGCACGAAAGTATTTAAAAATGTTGTCGATCTTTTTGGTTTTAAAAAAGCGCTTTTCATTTTAGATGATAGCAACGAGGTTTTGTTAAAGTCGTCACGGAACATAAGAAACGTAAAAATGATCAGGTCAGAAGGTATTAATGTTTATGATGTTTTAAATTGCGAACATTTAGTCCTTCTTGAACCCTCCGTAAAGAAGATTGAGGGAGCATTGCTGGCATAATGGAAGTACATCAGATTATAAGAAAATTACTGGTTACGGAAAAGAGCACCCTGGCCCGGGATGAATCGAATAAGTATGTTTTTGAAGTTGACCGGAAAGCCAACAAGGTGGAAATCGGCAGAGCGGTGGAAAAGCTGTTCAAAGTTAAGGTTGTCGATGTTCGCGTGATGCATGTCCTCGGCAAAAAGAAACGGATGGGCAGAGTTATGGGGCAAAAAAGTTCTTGGAAAAAAGCCATCGTAACATTATCTGCCGGCAACCGCATTGAGATTATTGAAGGTGTATAAGGATTGGAATAATGGGAATTATTAAGTATAAACCGACATCAGCGGGAAGAAGATTCCAAAGTGTTTCCGACTTTGAGGAAATTACTTCCGCTACGCCGATAAAAAAACTCTTGCGGCCTTTAAAAAGAACGGGTGGCCGCAATTGCTACGGTCGCATTACGGCCAGATATATCGGAGGCGGGCACAAAAGAAAGTATCGGATCATCGATTTCTGCCGCAATAAGGTCGATATCCCGGCGAAGATTGCCGCCATCGAATATGATCCCAACAGAACAGCAAGAATTGCTCTCTTAAATTATCGTGACGGAGAGAAACGGTACATCGTTGCTCCCGCCCAGGTTAATGTCGGAGATGTTATTATCAGTGGCGACAAAGCGGACATTAAACCGGGTAATGCTGTTCCTTTAAAATATATCCCTCTGGGATCGCTCATTCATAATGTTGAGTTAAAAATCGGGCGTGGCGGACAATTGATCCGCTCCGCAGGCGCTTATGGCCAGCTTATGGCTAAAGAAGGTGATTATGCCCAAGTGCGGCTTCCGTCCGGTGAAGTGCGGAAAGTATTTATTGAGTGCATGGCGACAATCGGTCAGGTCGGTAACAACGAGCATGAAAATATCAGTATCGGTAAAGCCGGCCGGAAGAGATGGTTGGGTAAAAAACCGCATGTTCGTGGTGTCGTAATGAATCCTATTGACCATCCGATGGGTGGCGGTGAAGGAAAATCTTCGGGTGGCCGTCATCCCTGTACTCCGTGGGGTATTCCAACCAAGGGGCACAAGACAAGAAAAAACAAGAGAACTGACAAATATATCGTGAAGAGAAGGGGTTAGAAAGCGTGGCACGTTCGATTAAAAAAGGTCCGTATATCGAGGAAAGGTTACTCGCCAAAGCCCGTAAAATGGAGGCCGAGGGCAGCAAAAATGTTATTAAAACTTGGTCGCGGCGTTCAACCATTACACCGGAGCTTATCGGCTATACATTTGCGGTTCATAACGGGAAAAAATTCATACCGGTTTATGTGACAGAAAATATGGTGGGGCACAAGCTTGGTGAATTCTCACCGACAAGGACTTTTTATTCACACTCTGGTGATCGGAAGACGAAAGTCCGCAAATAAAACTTACGTACCGGCGGATATGTTTGAGGTTGATTGATATGGAAGCGAAAGCAGTTGTGAAATATATTAGGATGTCACCGCAGAAAGTAAGGCTGGTGGTGGATTTAATCAGAGGGAAAAAGGTGCAAGAGGCACAGAGTATTCTTCTTTACACCAGAAAGTATGCGGCGGGCATCGTTGCCAAAGTTCTCAAGTCGGCTGTTGCCAATGCTGCGCAAAATCCTAATATCGATGAAAATATTCTTTATGTTAAAGAAATTTTTGTGGATCAGGGCCCGGCACTGAAACGCTGGAGGGCGCGGGCGCAAGGAAGAGCAGCGGGGATCAGAAAGAGAACTTCACACATTACAGTCGTTTTGGATGAAAAATAAGGAGGAACGATATTGGGTCAGAAGGTTAACCCGGTAGGATTAAGATTAGGTTTCATTAAAAAATGGCAGTCGGTATGGTTCGCCGATAAAAGTTATAGTGAAACGCTGCATGAAGATTTGCTGATCAGAAAGTACCTGAAGAAGAAGCTCTATCATGCGGGCATCTCGAAGATTGAGGTCGAGCGTGCAGCCAACAAAGCCAAGGTAAATATTTATGCGGCCCGTCCCGGCGTAATTATCGGCAAAAAAGGCTCAGAGATTGAAAAGCTGAAGGCGGATATTGAAAAGTTTTCGCAGGCGGAAATAATTATAAATATTTTAGAAGTACGGAAGCCGGAAGTGGATGCACAATTGGTTGCGGAAAATGTGGCGATGCAATTGGAAAGGCGTGTCGCATTCCGGCGGGCGATGAAGAAATGTGTCGGTTATGCCCTCAAGTTTGGAGCTAAAGGTATAAAAATTAATTGCTCCGGCCGACTGGGCGGCGCGGAAATGTCCCGCTCGGAATGGTACCGCGAGGGCAGAGTGCCCTTGCATACACTGCGGGCCGACATTGATTATGGCTTTATCGAAGCCCATACGGCCTACGGGTTAATCGGCGTCAAGGTTTTAATCTTCCACGGAGAAGTATTGCCGACAAAGAGCGCTAAACAGTAATTCCCCGCCGGTAGGTTTTACCGGCTTGAAGGATGTACGTTATTTAGTTGTGAAGAGCAACAGGAGTTTTAGAATATGTTAATGCCGAAAAGGGTAAAATACAGGAAACTGCAAAAAGGCCGCATGAGTGGTAAGGCCACCAGAGGGAATGCGATATCTTTCGGTGATTTCGGCTTGCAAGCGGCGGAATGCGGCTGGATTACGGCCAGGCAAATTGAGGCGGCTCGTATTGCCATGACCCGCCACGTCAAACGCGGCGGCAGAATTTGGATCAGGATATTTCCTCATAAGTCTTTCACCAAGAAACCGGCCGAAACCAGAATGGGGAAAGGAAAAGGGGCTCCAGAAGGATGGGTAGCCGTGGTAAAACCCGGGTCAGTTCTGTACGAGATGGAGGGCGTGACCAGAGAAGTGGCCAAAGAAGCCTTTCGTCTGGCGGCGCATAAGCTGCCGATCGCGACTAAATTTTTAGCAAGGGATATATCTGATGAAAATTAAAGAGATCAGAGATCTCGGTATAAACGAGCTCAAACAAAAGAATGATGAATTGGTTGAAGAACTTTTCAGATTGCGGATCCGTCATGCATCAGGCCAGTTGGAATCAACGGCGACACTGGGGCGTATCCGGAAGGATATCGCCCGCATCAATACGGTGCTGAAGGAGAAGGAGGCGCTGAGTTAACATGGCTGAGCAGGGGATTAAGCGCACGATTAAAGGTGTCGTCGTGAGCGCAAAGATGGATAAAACAATAGTAGTCAAAGCCGAACGTCTTGTAAAACATTCTGCTTTTCATAAGTATGTGCGCAAGCATGTAAAGTATAAGGCCCATGACGAACAAAACCAATGTAAGTTGGGAGATACAGTTCTGATTATTGAGGCGCGCCCGCTGAGTAAAGAAAAGAGATGGCGGATGCTGGAAATTCTGGAGAGAGCAAAATAAGGGACTTTGCTTTCGCATGTAAATTGTTTTGATGGGGTTTTTTTATGATTCAGATGCAGACCATACTAAATGTTGCAGATAATTCCGGCGCTAAGAAAGTAGCTTGTATAAAAGTACTGGGTGGATCAAAGCGCCGTTATGCAAGTCTGGGTGATGTTATTGTTGTTTCGGTAAAGGAAGCAATTCCCAATTCCAAAGTTAAAAAGGGTGACGTAATGAAGGCAGTTATAGTTAGAACTGTCAAGGAAGTGAAAAGGCCGGACGGATCTTATCTCAAATTCGATGATAATTCGGCTGTTTTGATTTCCAATGCAATGGAACCCGTAGGAACACGAATTTTTGGACCTGTTGCCCGTGAATTGAGAGCAAAGCAGTTTATGAAAATTATCTCTCTGGCGCCAGAGGTTTTGTAGACCTGTTTCGAAGAGGAAGACGATGAGCTTAAGCAGATTGAAAAAAGGTGACGTAGTTAAAGTCCTTGCCGGGAAAGACAAGGGCAAGACGGGCAAGATATTGAAGACTATTCCGGAAAAAGACCGGATTATTGTCGAAAAGATCAATTTTATTAAAAAGCATAAGAGACCGGATCAGAAAAGTAAGGGGGGCGTAGTGGAAAAAGAAGGCGCCCTGCATGTTGCAAAGGTTGCATTGTTCTGCAGTAAGTGCAACGCCGGTGTCCGGATAAGAAACAAGGTGCTGGAAGACGGTAAGAAGGTGCGCATCTGCAGTAAATGCAATGAAATAATCAATGTGGGTTAATAAAAATGGCAAGATTAAAAGAATTTTATACAAAAAAAGTTGTTCCTGCACTGATTAAGGAATTTCAATACAGAAATCCCATGCAGGTACCCAAGATTGATAAAATAGTTGTCAATATGGGTTTGGGCGAAGCCATCCAGAATGTAAAAATTATTGATGGTGCCGTGCAGGAGCTGTCAATGATTACCGGGCAAAAACCCGTTATAACGAAGGCCAAAAAATCTATCGCAACGTTCAAGCTGAGACAGGGAATGCCCATTGGCTGTTCGGTAACCCTGCGCAAAGACATCATGTATGAATTTTTTGATCGTCTGGTTAATGTTGCTTTGCCCAAGGTGAGAGACTTTCGCGGTATATCTCCGAATTCTTTTGACGGCAGAGGAAATTTCTCCATGGGTTTACAGGAGCAGATTATTTTCCCGGAAATTGAGTACGACAAGGTGGAAAAAGTTAAAGGTATGAATATAACCATAGTGACGACGGCGAAAACAGACGCTGAAGCCAGGGTTTTACTCAAACTGATGGGTGTACCATTTAAGAATTAATAGAGAAATATCCGGAGGAATGTGGTGTGGCAAAGAAGTCGTTAATTGCAAAAGCGAAAAGAAAGATGAAGTTTTCAGTCCGGGAATATAACCGCTGCCCGATCTGCGGCCGCCCGCGGGGATATTACAGAAAATTTGACATGTGCAGAATTTGCTTGCGTAAACTGTCCTTGCAGGGAGAACTGCCGGGTGTCATAAAATCGAGTTGGTAAATTTTTTGTTTTAAGGAGAAAAAGCATGGGGATGACGGATCCTATTGCCGATATGCTTACTAGAATCAGGAATGCGAATAAGGCTCGCTTCAAGAGCGTCAGTGTTCATATGTCGCAGATAAATACGAATATAGCCAAGGTGCTGAAAAAAGCAGGCTATATCAGCAGCTACGATAGTGTTAAAGATGAAAACGGACATCAGATGCTGAAGATTACCCTAAAATATCCGGATAATAAGCGCACCTTGATTACCGATATTAAAAGGATAAGCAAACCGGGACGGCGTATCTATGTGAATGCCGAAAATATTCCCAAAGTATTAAACGGTTATGGAATATCCATTCTTTCGACTTCCCGCGGTGTAGTTACCGATCAGGAAGCGCGTGAAATGAATGTTGGCGGCGAAGTTATTTGTAATGTTTGGTAGTTGAAACAATCTCAGGAGTACTTGCTCATGTCGAGAATAGGTAAGAAACCGGTTGCATTTCCGAAAAATGTCAAAATCAGTCAGAATGCCGGGATTGTCAAAGTTGAAGGGCCCAAAGGTACACTTTCGACAAAATTGCCGGAGGGCGTCAAAGTCGTTGTCGGTGACGGCAGCTTGGTTATCGAAAGAAAGTCGGACGAAAGGGAAGCCCGGTCCGCTCACGGTTTGGCAAGAACACTGGTTGGTAATATGGTAACCGGCGTGAGTGCTGGTTTTTCAAAGAGTCTGGAAATTTCTGGTGTAGGCTACCGTGCAGAAGTTGCCGGTAATATCTTAAAGCTGGCATTAGGCTTCTCCAGCACGGTTCAGTATGTTATCCCGAAGGGAATAGAAGTTAAAGTGGATAAACAAACCGCTGTTAGTATCAGCGGTATTGATAAACAGCTGGTAGGTAGGGTTGCCGCGGAAATTCGGGCGCTGAAAAAGCCGGAGCCTTACAAGGGCAAGGGCATTAAATATGCTTGTGAATATACCAAGCGTAAGGCGGGCAAGTCAGCGGCTGCGTAATAATAAAAAATTTAATGTTTCAGTAAATGAGGTGGAACATTGGCTTCCAAAAAGACACTTAAGATAAGAGATAAAAGAGAAAAGCGAGTAAGAGGCAAAATTGCCGGAACCCAGGAAAAGCCGCGTCTTTCCGTTTTCCGGTCGGATAAGCATATTTATGCCCAAGCTATTAACGATTCCCGGGGAACTACCTTGGCGACAGCATCTACCTTATGTAAGGATCTGTCCCAACAGATAAAGGGCAAGAAGAAAACGGAAGTAGCCAAAGAAGTGGGCAAGTTGATTGCAGTACGTTTGCAGGCTTTGGGTATAGACAAGATAGTTTTTGATAGAGGCAGGTTTCTCTATCATGGCCGCGTAAAATCATTGGCTGAAGGAGCGCGGGAAAATGGTCTTAAATTTTAAAATTAATATTTGCACACAATACACATGACAAGGGAAAAATCTTTGGATAAGAAAGAATTAAAAGATGTAGAGCTCCTGGACAGAGTTGTTGCCATTAACAGAACGGCAAAGGTGGTTAAAGGAGGAAGACGATTCCGTTTCAGCGCGATTGTTGTTGTCGGCGACGGCAACGGCATGGTGGGCGCCGGATTGGGTAAGGCGCATGAAGTGCCGGAGGCTATCCGTAAGGGCATGGAAATGGCGAAGAAGAATCTGGTGAAAGTGGCTGTTGTCGGGAACACGATTCCCTACGAGGTCATCGGCAATTACGGAGCCGGTAAAGTCTTGTTGAAGCCAGCTTCGGAAGGTACGGGATTAATCGCCGGTGGTGCCGTAAGGGCGGTTTTGGAAGTTGCCGGTGTACGGAATATTTTAACCAAATGTCTCGGATCACATAATCCGCATAATTTAGTTAAAGCAACTCTTGAGGGCCTTTGTCAATTGAAAGATCCGGTGGAGCTTGCGGCGCAAAGAGGCAGGTAAATTTACCAATTATTCGGCGAGGTAGTTTAAAGTGGGCAATATGTTAAAGGTTAAAATGGTGAAAAGTGAAATCGGCCGTCCGGAAAAGCAAAGAAAAATTTTACGCGGTTTAGGTTTGAATAAATTAAATAGCACAGTAGCTTTAGCCGATACTCCGCAGGTTCGCGGCATGATAAATAAAGTTATTCATTTAGTTTCTGTGGAAGAGTCAAAGGAGTAGTATATGGATTTGGGTTCAATAAAAGCTCCGGTTGGTGCGAGAAAAAATCGAAAGCGCGTTGGTCGTGGCGATGCTTCCGGTCAGGGAGGAACGGCAGGTAAAGGAGATAAGGGGCAAAAAGCGCGTTCCGGTGGTAAAGTACGCGCCGGTTTCGAAGGTGGTCAGATGCCGCTTTCCCGCAGAATTCCCAAAAGAGGTTTTCGCAATCCGTTCCGCGAAAAATTTGTTGCGGTAAATCTGGCCGATTTATGCCGTAAATTCAGCAAGGGAGCGGTA
>CAYYBK010000050.1:0-10820 GCA_964470015.1 uncultured Syntrophales bacterium | reverse complement strand
ATTTGATTACCAACGGTGACCAGCGCATGGAACCGTCACTGTCGGGGATCATGTTAAAATAACCGCTGTTTACGGCGGCATCGGAAAGAATTTTTAAATTGGCTTCCGGGGCATAGGCTTTGGCCAGCGCAAAATCGTCGGGGCTCTTTTCCGCAGAGTTAATAATCTGGTACCGGGAATTCTTGATGCTATCGGCATTCTCCTGGATTTCTTTTTCCGATAGATGCATCACGTCCCTGCTCGATAGGTGAAAAAAGTAGCCCAGCGTGACATTTTTGGCGCGGCTGATTGCTTTAGCCAAAGCAACGTCGTTATCGGCTTCGGCTTTCTTTTTGCTCAGGAGGCTCAGAACATTGGCGTCGCGGATGCCGCTCTTTTTAATTTCCGCGGAAAGTTCAGAGATGGTCTTGATGCTGGAGTTATCGTCCGGTTCGGAAAAGACAATATCAAAACCGACGGCTTTTGCCCCGGATGCTTTCAGCTTGTCGATCAGGCGTGCAACCGTTGTCCGCGGCCAGGGCCAGCGCCCAAGTTCCGTCAGGCTTTTTTCATCAATCACCGCGATTACCGTTTCTCCTCCCGTCGGCAGCGCCCCGCGCGAAGCTATGCGCAGATCCAGTGTTTTTAATTCCATAAAGCGCAGGAAAGGAAAGTCAAAGAAAAACAGAACGAGAGCCAATACAATGACGAACAGAGTAATCTTTAAAGGATTGACCCGAAAGTATTTTTTAATTTTTTCCTTCATGGCTGTTCCTTCGTTGATGAAAGATATCCAGAATAGTTATGACAATCCGCCGCTCGGTTTGTCCCTCTATATAAGAGTAAAGAGTATTTGTGGATCCTTTAACTGTCCGCATAATACCAAACGAAAGATCAGGAAGTCAAGCTGTCTATAGGTTAACCGGGCTTAATCTAACGCAGGATTAATCAAAGCTTGCAAGTTCTGTGTTTTTTCATTAAAATGAAAAAAATAGTTTAACGGGAAGAGCGAGTATTAAAATCCATCAATAACGAGGAGGGTAAGCAATGTCTAAGGTAAAAACCGGAGATGTGTTGAACTGTGAAGTATGCGGACTGGCCGTAGTTGTTGACGAAGATTGTGGTTGCGCCGCCGCGGAAATTATTTGCTGCGATGAACCAATGGTGAATAAGGGCCCTGCCGCCCCGAAGAAAAAAGTGGCGGCGAAGGTTTCCGCAAAGAAGGCCGCCGTGAAAAAAATCAAATCCGCGGCCGGCAAGAAAGCGGCCAAGCCGGCGGCTAAAAAACAGGTGGTAAAAAAGAAAGCCGTTAAGAAAGCGACAAAGAAGTAATGGTATCAACCGGCGGCAGCTAAGCACCGGTAATGTCAGTGCCTGTCGCGGGCGGGGGCGATGCCATTTTATAAACCATATTGTTGTCACAAAGAGAGCTTCCGGATGTCCGGAGGCTCTCTTTATTTGCGAAGCAATGTTGCGGGGAATTGATTTTCGCGCAAAAGCATTGGAATTACGCTGAAGCTGCCGAATTGCACCGGCGGTTGATTATGATCGCGACAGGGGAGGCGCCGCCCGGGAAAATGAAGGGAAAATTCTTTCGTTGACTTTTAAACAGAATACCTCTTAAGGTTTTCGCACGATGAAAAAAATATTACCGCAGAATAACGAAAGCGGCCACGCGGCAAAAATTGCGGCGCCGGCGGGGCGGGAAAACAACTGGTGCGAAAAATACGGCTATTTTATCGATCTGGATGCCTGCCGGTCCCGCTCGCTTAGTCGTTCGGTATGCCGCCGCTGTTATAAATCATTATTACAACTTTCTTTGCCTTTTGGAACAATCTGATGTGCGGCAGAATTGTCTTAGCGCGTGACTGGAAAAATATCGCCGCGGAATTTGCGTTGGCAGATGCACCGCAGTTTCCGGCGCCGGCCGGAGATATTTATCCCGGTCGGGTTGCGGCGGGTATTGTCCGCGGGAGGGAAAACAATACCGGCGTCAATCTGCGCTGGGGATTTTCTCTCCGGTGGAGCGGGGAAAAATGTAGAAGCAGTCTGCTGATCAATGCCCGTGCCGAAACAATCAGCCGGAAACCTTTATTCCGGGATGCTTTTCAAAAAAGAAGATGCCTGATTGTTGCCGATGGATTTTACGAATGGTCGAAAGAAAAGAAACACCTGCTCTTTTGTTTGCAGGACAAAAAGACCTTCGGTTTGGCCGGTATTTACGATCCCGAAATTTCTGCGGGCGGGCCGGCATCGTCATTTGTGATTATTACAACCAGGGCAAACGAATTGATCGCGCCGTTCCACGACCGGATGCCTGTTATCATTTCTGCTGATGAACAGACTTGCTGGCTGGACAATTCTCGGTTTGATGTATGCAAATTGACGGCGCTTCTGAAACCATATCCGGCGGAGGAAATGGCGATGTGCAAGGCGGGGTCGGACGCCTTGCACATTTAAAATCCATTAGACCGCGGGAATCAGCCGATGGCGGTACCGCCGCGCTCGCCAGTGCTGATGCGGATGCATTCGGCGAGCTCCAGGATGAATATTTTTCCGTCGCCGACGCAGCCGGTATGAGCGCTTGTCGTAATTGCTGCAATCGTCGGCTCCACAAAATTTTCGTTTACGGCAATATCCAGCCGGATTTTCTTCAGGAGACCGCCGGCTTCTTTGGCACCGCGGTAAATCTCCGTGACGCCTTTCTGCCTCCCCTGCCCCAGCACTTCGGTTACGGTCATTAAGTTTACCTCCACGGCCTCCAGCGCGTTCTTCACGGCATCAAGCTTATGCGGCTGGATGATGGCAACGATGAGTTTCATAAGTCATCCCCTCCTATTCAATCACGGTGTAGGCCGCTTCGCTTTGCTGCGTTAAGTCCAGCCCCACTATTTCGTTCTTTTCTTCCACCCGCATACCGATCAGCGCATCGACAGCCTTAAAAATTATCAGCGTCATAAGCGCGGCAAAAATAACAGTGACGGCGACGATAAGCAGCTGAACCAGTAACAGCTGCGCGCCGCCGAAGAAGAGGCCGTTGCTGCCTGCTGCGTTTACCGCCTTTTCGGCAAACAATCCGGTGGCGATTGTGCCCCACATTCCGCCGACCCCATGCACGCCGAAAGCATCCAGGGCATCGTCGTAGCCCAGTTTTGCTTTAATTACGGCAATAGCCAGGTAACAAATCATGGCCACGATCATTCCGATAAATATGGCATTCATGGGATTGACGAAGCCGCAGGCCGGGGTCACCGCAACAAGGCCGGCAACGGCGCCGGTTGCCGCACCAAGAATTGTCGGCGTACCGTTATGCCACCATTCGATTAATGCCCAGGTTAATCCCGCCGCCGCCGTGGCGGTATTGGTCGTAATAAAAGCGTTAACGGCATTGCCGTCCGCCGCCAGCGCGCTGCCGGCGTTGAAACCGAACCAGCCGAACCAGAGCAAGGCCGCGCCCAGAACCGTAAAAGGCAGGTTGTGTGGTCTGATGGGTTTGTGGTTGTAGCCGATCCTCTTGCCCAAAAGAACCGCCAGAACCAGCGCCGAAACGCCCGAACTCACATGCACGACGATGCCGCCGGCGAAATCAAGCGCTCCCAGCGCTTTCAGCCAGCCGCCAGTTCCCCAAACCCAGTGCGCCAGAGGATCATAGACAAGAGTGCTCCAGAGCAGCGTGAAGATCAGGAAAGCGGAAAATCTGACCCGCTCGGCATATGCACCAATGATCAGTGCCGGCGTGATAACAGCAAACATGGCCTGGAAAATCATAAATAAACTGTGCGGAATAGTTGCGGCGTAATCGGCGTTCGGCAACGAACCGACGCCGCGCAGGCCGGCCCAATCCAACTTGCCGATGATTCCGTGAAAATCCGGCCCGAAAGCCAGCGAATAACCGAACAATATCCACTGCAGGCTGATTGCGCAAAGGATAATCAGACACTGCATCAGGACGGATAGAACATTCTTCCGGCGGACCAGCCCGCCGTAAAAAAATGACAGACCCGGGAGCGTCATTAATAATACCAGGGCGGTGGCGGTCAAAACCCAAGCCGTATCTCCTGTATTCATATTCATTTCCTCCTTCAGAAAAAGTTTTGCTTTCGTTCTTCCTTTTGGCAATAATAATGCCAAGAAGATCCTTGCTGCGTAAGTATCGGTTATTGCACGATAACAGGCGGAGTGTGCCCGTTGTGTTTTAGAACAAAATTGTGCCAGGCAAAGTAAAGCTTGACTAAAATGTGAGAGAAAAATAAAACTCATGCCATCACCGGGGGAGACAGAAATAACAATGCTTAATTTCTTGCCAGCATTATTGATCGGGGTTGTGGCCACGCTGCTTTTTGCCGCCAATGTCTTATTCTGGCCGGTTATCGTCTTCTTTCTGGCCATTTTGAAAATCATCCTGCCTTTTACCCCGTGGCAGCGCTTGCTGGACCGTATCCTACCCAAACTCGCTGAAAACTGGATTTCCTGCAACAGCGCCTGGATGCGATTATTCCACAAAACGGTTTGGGATGTGCAGGGGCTTGACAATTTAAACTATCACGGCTGGTACCTGGTCAGCAGCAACCATCAATCCTGGGTAGATATTTTTGTAATGCAGCACTTGCTCAATCGCCGAATTCCGCTGATGAAATTCTTTCTGAAGAGGGAATTAATCTGGGTGCCGGTGATGGGGCTGGCCTGGTGGGCGCTGGATTTTCCCTTTCTGCGCCGGCATAATGGCGCCTACCTGAAAAAGCATCCGGCCCAAAAAGGTAAGGATTTCATGGCGACGCGCAAATCCTGTGAAAAATTTGCCCAGAACCCCACCAGTGTCATGAATTTTCTGGAGGGGACGCGTTTTACCGGCGCAAAACACTTAAGTCAGCAATCCCCCTACCGGCATCTGCTGCGTCCGAAAGCCGGCGGCATCGCGCTGGCGTTGAATGTCCTCGGCGAAAAGTTCTATTCTCTGCTTAATATCACCATCGTTTACCCTGACGGCATTCCGACGTTCTGGGAGTTTCTCTGCGGCAAAGTGCGGCGGGTAACCGTGCGCATAGCCCAGATCGAATTGCCGGAGAAATTCCGGCAAGGTGATTACGAAGGAGATCAGGTTTTTCGCTGCGAATTTCAGCAATGGGTGCAGGATCTATGGCAGGAAAAAGACATGCAGATTCAGGCGCTCCTGCAATAGGTGCGCATTGATGGTTATTGCGGCGCCATGAAAGATGATGATGCGCCGCAGGGGACGATGTGGATGAGTGATGAAATAGCATGGCGAAAAACGCATTGTGCGCGGATGGACCACGGAGGATGCGCTCTTCTGGTCGGTGTCCGGAAGGGCAGAATCATTACCGTGAAAGGTGATCCGGACGGTTTTTTGAACCGCGGTTATATTTGCGCGAAAGGCGCGGTGTCCCCGGATCGTCTCACACACCCGGATCGTCTTTTGTATCCTCTTAAAAGGACGGGTCAGAAAGGGGAAGGTAAATGGGAGCGCATTTCGTGGCCGGAAGCGCTCGACACCATTGCCCGGAATCTTCTTGCTGCCAAAGAGAAATACGGCGCCCGGGGCGTGGCTTTTGGTCTTGGCATGCCTAAAGGACTGGAGCATTTTATCCTGATCCGGCTGGCCAATATATTTGGATCCCCCAATATCATTGCTTCGCAGGATGTCTGTCATGCTCCCCGCGAGATTACCGGCATCCATACCTGCGGTTTTTATCCGGTGGCTGATTTTCACCACGCGAGCAAACTTGCCGTTCTTTGGGGCAGCAACATCACTGCCACCAACGAGGAAGGGGAAATTTGCAGTTTGTTCCTGGCGCAAATCAAAAATGGTATGGATTTTATTGTTATTGATCCGCGCCGGACCGACCTCGTCAAAAAGGCCAAATTATGGCTTCCCCTGAAACCCGGTACAGACGGCGCCCTGGCGCTGGGTTTTCTGCATGTAATCATTGCAGAAGGTCTCTATGACCGGGAGTTTACAGAAAAATGGACATCCGGTTTTCCCGAACTTGCCAAGCATATTCAATCCTACACACCGGAAAATGTTGCGCAAATAACCTGGCTTGAACCAGGGATGATAAGGGAGGCGGCAAGACTTTATGCCCGCTCCAAACCGGCGGTGATTCAATGGGGGAATCCCGTTGAACACAATATTCATGCTTTTGATACCATCCGCGCCCTTATCAGCCTGATGGCGATTTGCGGCAATCTGCAGATCGAGGGCGGCAATGTGGAAGCTTACGATCCGAAAATTATCGGTCTGGGAGCACTGGTCAGAGCCGATTTGATTCCCAACAAGGCCAAAGAGATGATCGGCGCTTATCATCGTGTCATTCCCCGACTGATGACCGTTGCCCCCGGCTTTTTCCGCAAAGCCGTTTTAGAGGAAATTCCTTATCCCGTGCGGGCTGCTTACATGATGTGCTGCAATCCCATGCTTTCCTATGCCGATAGCCGCCGCACTCATGCGGCACTCATGAAACTGGATTTTTTAGCCGTGGCAGATCTTTTTATGACGCCAACGGCGGCCCTGGCCGATATAGTCCTGCCCGCCGCCAGCCACTTTGAGATAGACGATATCGGCCATTTAGGCCTTGGTCACGGCTATATCCTGGCCCGTCCGCGTGTCGTTGATCCTCCGGAGGAATGCTGGCCGGATGTGAAAATAATGAACGAGCTCGGGAAACTCATGACCACCGGCGCTTACTGGCATGAAGAATATCGCCAGTTTTTGGAAGATGTGGTTAGTCCCGCGGGTCTGACTTACAGGCAGTTTTGTGACAAGGGATATCTCAAAGGCCCGGACCGTTTCCGGGCTTACGAGGAAAAGGGCTTCCGCACACCGACGGGCAAGGTGGAGCTTGTCCTCAGCACGGCGGAAAAATATCAACTTAGTCCTTTGCCGGAATATTATGGCTTGCCGGAGGATGATGATCCGGCATATCCCCTGATCCTGACCAGCGCCAAAAGTCCTTATTATCTGCATTCATCCTACCGCTGGCTGGAGAAACTGCGCCGGCTCAAACCGCATCCGCAGGTGCAAATTCACCCCGAAACGGCGCGCCGCTATAATATTCAAGACAGTGATAATGTTCTTCTGGAAACAAGATACGGAAAAATAAGCCAGCAGGCTCATCTGACGGACGCCGTTGATCCCCGGGTTGTCTGTGCCGATCACGGCTGGTGGTTTCCCGAAGGGGATGCGGCCACCCAGTATGAATGGGAGAAGTCCAATTATAATATGCTGACATCCATGGCGAAACTGGGCCGGGAATTCGGAACGCCCAATTTGAAAGGATTGAGCTGCCGGATTTCCCGGCAGGCAGCGAAAAGGTAACCCGCGGCCAAGAAGATATTATTCTTGAAACTTGGATTGAAGTAAGGCAAAATCAAGCCTCCTGGCGGAGGAGGCAATTATCATCAATGAGGAGAACCGTGAGCCGGCCGGAGTTGCAAAAAATTGAATTTTATAAAATGAGCGGCAGCGGAAATGATTTTATCATTATCGACAACCGCGATTTATCCATTGACGTGGGCGATATGCGGGAATTTGTCCGGCATGTCTGCCGGCGAAAATTATCCGTAGGGGCGGACGGGCTGTTTTTCATAGAGCCGTCCCGGATCGCCGATTTCAAATGGCAGTTCTTCAATTCCGACGGCAGCCGCGCGGAGATGTGCGGCAATGGCAGCCGCTGCGTGGCCCGTTACGCTTATCTCCGGGGCATTACCGGCGGCAAAATGTCTTTTGAAACGACCGCCGGAATCATCAGTGCAGAAGTGAAAGATGATCTGGTGAAGGTGAAATTGACCGATCCGTCGTCCGTGGTCTGCGGCGAAAAGATCGATGTCGCGGGCCGGCTGTTTGTTCTGGACGTCGTGAACACCGGTGTTCCCCACGCTGTTGCTTTTGTGGAGGATCTGCCGTCCTTTGCCGTAGCTGATTGGGGACGAAAAATCCGTTTTCATGAACATTTCGCGCCGCAGGGAACAAATGTCGATTTTGCCGTGGTGCTGAACCGCCGGAAAATTGAGTTGCGCACCTATGAGCGCGGTGTGGAGGATGAAACGCTGGCTTGCGGCACCGGCGTGGTTGCCGCCGTTCTGGCGGCCGCCGAAAGAGGCCTGGTGCCTTCCCCGGTTGACGCCCTGGTGCAAAGCGGCGAAGAGTTGCGCGTTTATTTTACCCGGCATGCCGATCGCTGGCAGGAAATTTACCTTGAAGGTAAAGTGAAAATGGTCTATCAGGGGTTTCTTTTTGCAGAAGCGTACAAATGATTTTCAGCATTAAATCCAGCATCATTATTTGAAGGAGGTTTACATTGCAGATTGCAGAGCGTTTGGCGAAAATTCCGCCCTATTTATTCATGGAGCTTAGGAAGAAAATCAATAAAGCCAAGGCAGAAGGCGTTGACGTCATTTCTCTGGCCATCGGCGATCCCGTGGAGGCGACGCCGGATTCCATTATCGATGAATTATGCGCGACGGCGCGTGATCCTTTAAATCACCGTTATCCCACGGATGAAGAAAAAGGAATGCTCCTTTATCGCAAAACAATAGCCAACTGGTATCAAACAAGATACGGTGTCGGTCTTAATCCGGAAAGCGAGATTCTGGGTTTGATCGGATCGAAAGAAGGCTGCCATCATTTTGTGCTGGCCTGTGTCAATCCCGGCGACACCGTCCTCATGACCGACCCCGGTTATCCGGCCTACCGGGCGAGTATTCTCATGGGCGGGGGCATTCCCTACAACGTTCCCATTCTTCCGCAAAACAATTATCTTCCGGTATTGGAAGATATTCCCTCCGCTGTTGTTAAAAAAGCAAAGGCGATGTTTCTTAACTATCCCAATAACCCCACCGGGGCCTGTGCAACTTTGGAATTTTTGAACAAGCTGGTGGTCTTTGCCCGCGAAGCGGGAATCGCCGTCTGCTACGATAATCCCTACAGCGAAATTTTATTCTCCGGGCAGCCCCGCATCAGTTTTTTGATGGCGCCCGGGGCGAAGGATGTAGGTATCGAGCTTAATTCATTATCCAAGCCGTTTAATATGTGCGGCTGGCGTATCGGCATGGCCTGCGGCAATCCGGAATTGATTGCGGCGATCAGCAAGGTTAAGGAAAACACCGATTCCGGAATTTTTAATCCCGTTCAATACGCCGGCATCAAAGCCCTGCGTGCCGAGGCGGATTTTGTCGAAAAAATGCTGGCGGTTTACGGGAAACGCCGGGAGCTGGTGCTGGCAACGCTCCGGAAGATCGGCATCGACTTCAATCCGCCCCGCGGAACATTTTATCTCTGGGTGCCGGTGCCGCAGGGGATGACTTCGCTGGAATTTACCAACCGCCTGTTTGATAAAACCGCCGTTGTTGTAGCCTCCGGTACCGCCTATGGCCAGTACGGCGAAGGCTTTGTCCGGATATCGCTGACGGTTCCCGATGCACGGCTGCAAGAGGCCATGCAGCGGATAGAACGGGAATTCAGCAAATAGATCGCGGCTGATTATGCCTGGGGCAAAACAAAACTAACGGCATAAAGATTAAAGTGGGCTGTTCTTTATGGAAATGGGCATATTGGGACTTCCCCAGAGCGGGAAAAGCACCCTGTTTGAAATCATGACCGGTGTAAAAAGCGGCCAGTTGCACAACGAAACGGTTGTGCGCGGGCAGGCGGCTGTACCCGATGAGCGCTTTGATAAACTGGTTGAAATTTACAAACCGCTGAAGGTTTCGCCGGCGAAGGTTCCTTTTGTGGACGTCCACGCCGTAGGTGACCATCCGTGGGAGGCAATCCGGCAGAACCTAAGCGGTACGGACGGCATTTTGCATGTCGTAGACGGATTTTCGTTACCGGATGTCCGGCTCAGCCTTGATTCCTACCGTAAACTGGAAGATGAACTTGTTCTTTCCGATCTCTTGATTATTGAAAAGAAGCTGGAGCGGCTGACGAAAACAGCCAGAAAAGCGCTGCCGCCGCAGGAGGCCCGGCAAAACGAACTGTTGCCGTTATTAAAGGAATGCCTGGAAGCGGGCAAACCGCTGCGCGCCGCCGGTCTTGCTTCCGCGGATGTTTTTCTGCTGCGCAGTTTTTCTTTCTGGACCATTAAACCGGAACTGGTTGTTGTCAATGTTGCTGAAGACAATCTTTCTTTTGCCGATGCGTTTGCCCGGGAAGCAAACCTAACCGCACCGGTTTTGGGAATCTGTTGTAAGATCGAGGCGGAATTAGCCGGGCTGGAAGCCGCCGATCAAAAAGAATTCTTGTCTTCGCTGGGAATTGCCGAGCCGGCGTTCGGCCGCATTATTCGCGCGGCTTTTTCCCTTTTGGGGCGGATGTCGTTCTTTACCGTCGGTGAAGACGAAGTTAAAGCCTGGGTCATTCCGCTGGAGACCAAAGCGCCGAAAGCCGCCGGTGCCATTCATAATGATTTCGAACGCGGATTTATCAAAGCCGAAGTCGTATCATATGCGGATTTTATCGCCCATGACGGTTCTGTTGCACAGGTGAAAGCCGCCGGCCGTCTGCGCCTGGAAGGAAAGGAATATATTGTCCAGGGCGGTGATATAATCACTTTCCGGTTTAATGTCTGAAAAATCTTCTCGGAAATAAAAAAGGGCGCCGGCCATCTTGTGCAGATGACGGGCCCTTTTTCTGTGATTATTTTTAAAAAGGTCCGCCGGCGCTGTTACTTGTGCCGGCGGACTTGCATTGCATGGTGAGATTATTTAATTCTTCTCATTGTGGTGACGCAATTGGTTACTGCGGAACCGCCCACGTTGAAAGCGACTCCGATTTCCGGCTGCCCCTTGGAGGGTTTGGCGCCGATGGGCTCTCCGACAAGCTGCTT
>CAYYBK010000049.1:0-10899 GCA_964470015.1 uncultured Syntrophales bacterium | reverse complement strand
GGCGCCAATGAAGCTTTAAAAATCGGTTTGGTGAATAAAGTCGTGTCGCCGGAAAGATTTATGGAACAGGCCGAAAACATGGCGGCGATTCTCGTAAAACAATCGCCCACGGCGTTTGAAGAATTGAAAAAAATCTGCGAACTGGCTCCCCGGCTGGATCATGCGGCCGCGCTCGATTTAGAATTCACAATGAGCGCAAAACTTTTCGCCCGCGATGAGCGCAAGTATTATATGAATGAATTCTTCTTTTTAGAAAAATTGCGCAAAAAAAAGCAAAAATAAGAATTTTTGTTGCGCAATCTATAAATTATCCCAGTCATTTCCCGGTGCGGCAAAATCCTTCAACTGGTCTCTTCTTTTCTTATGCTGCAGTTTTTTCAGTGCTTTTGCTTCAATCTGGCGAATTCTTTCTCTGGTCACGCCCATCATATCGCCTACTTCTTCCAGGGTGAAAGGGCCGTAATTGCATGCGACCCAGGTGCAATTCAAAAAGGATTCGTTTTTCAGCCGCCATTCGCAGGTGGTATCGAGACATATTTCCGTAATCAAAGTTCCCTTTTTTTTGCACTTATAAGTGTTTATCATAGAGTATAACCTTCTTTGGTGTATAATAGTTGCGGCAGATTCTTATTGTTCTTTGGGCTTTATGTCAATAAAAATATACCATTATTGATTACCGCAGCCAAAAAATAAAAAATCAGTTTAGAAAATTATTTTCTCCGGCGGCCTTCTCTCCGGAACATATTTGCGTTCGATCGTCCCTTCGTTCCATTCCGGCGAAACATATAAATTGCAGTAGCAGCTGCCGTACTCCCTTACATCATCCGGACGGTAAATACACGGGCAAAAGATGTCCCGGTCATTTTCCCGATTACCGGTTGCCAGCCGGCACGGGCAGGACATGTATCCATAACGCTCTTTATTTATTAAAAGATCCTTAAGGATAGACAAAACCCAGCTTTTGTCACGATTAAAGAAAAAACCCTTTGGTTCCTGTGTTTTTTTGAGTGTCGTATAGAGCTCTTCGGGAGTCATAATTTAAATACCCAGTGCTTCGCGAATTTCATTTTCCCGGAAGCCGACGATAATTTTGCTGCCGATTAAAATCGTCGGGAAGGAGCGTTGCGGATTATATTGGACGACTTCTTTCAAGATATTTTCTTTTTCCGAACCATGAAGTAAATCCACATCGGTGAAATCAAATGCAATACCGTTATCCTGCAAAAATTTTTTTGCAGCTTTGCAATGACTGCAAGTACTTAGGGTGTAAATTTTGATTTTTTTGCCCATGATTAAGACCTCTCCGCACGATTTTTATTAACAAATATAAGTGTCCTGAACGCTATGTCAAGTTAAGAGTTGAATATTTAAATTATAACTTGACATATTGCAAAGCAACATATATAGGAAAACAAATTTCAAGGCTCGTTAATGGTGGATCCCCCCATCTGGCAGAGACTCTTCCAAATGAGGGGGATTTTTTTATCAGGCTGATATACAGAAGGATGATTATTTCGAGGAAGGGTTAAGATAAAAGATGAAGACCGATAATCAGAAGATTCGCAACATCGGTATAAGTGCTCATATCGACTCCGGTAAAACGACGCTTACCGAAAGGATTCTTTTTTATACGAAGAGGATTCATGCCATCCATGATGTCAAAGGTAAGGACGGCGTAGGGGCAACCATGGATTCCATGGAGCTGGAAAAAGAGCGTGGAATTACAATCGCATCTGCTGCGACCTACTGCGAGTGGAAAGGATATGAAATAAATATTATCGATACGCCGGGCCATGTCGATTTCACGATTGAAGTAGAGAGATCGCTTCGTGTTCTCGACGGCGCCATCCTGGTTTTATGTGCGGTGGGCGGCGTGCAGTCGCAATCCATTACCGTTGATATGCAGATGAAAAGATATAAAGTCCCGTGCATCGCCTTTATCAATAAGTGTGACCGCAGCGGCGCCAATCCTTTCCGTGTTATCAATCAGCTCAGAACGAAACTGGGACATAATGCGGTAGCAATGCAGATTCCCCTTGGACTGGAAACAGAAGCGGAAGGCGTAATAGATTTAGTCGGCATGAAGGCGCTCTATTTTGACGGAGATAACGGTGAAATAGTCCGCACCGAAGAAATTCCGGGTAATTTCCTGGCGGAAGCAAAGGCAAAAAGGGAAGAATTGATCGATGCCGCTTCATTATTTTCCGATGATCTGACAGAAGCTATTCTGGAAGAAAAAGAAATTACTCCGGAACTCATTTATGCTGCAGTACGCAAGGGAACTCTGAAAAGAGAAATTACTCCGGTATATATGGGTTCCGCCTATAAAAATAAGGCGATACAGCCGCTGCTTGATGGCGTTAATTATCTTTTGCCCGCTCCTGCTGAAGTTGAAAATGTCGCGCTGGATATGGAAAAGAATGAAGAGCCGGTCATCTTGGATAACGATCCGGATAAGCCGATTGTGGCGCTTGCCTTTAAGCTGGAAGACGGTAAGTATGGCCAGTTAACTTATATCCGCGTTTATCAGGGAACGGTGGCTAAAGGAGAAACCATTGTCAATATTCGCAGCGGTAAAAAGGTAAAAATAGGTCGCGTTGTGCGGATGCACGCTGATCAGATGGAGGACGTCGAGAATCTGCGTGCGGGATATATCGGCGCCCTTTTCGGCATTGAATGCTCGTCCGGTGACACATTTGTTTCTCCGGGGATAAATTTGACGATGACATCCATGTATGTCCCGAAGCCGGTTATTTCCCTGGCCATTGCGCCCAAAGACAATAAATCACAAATGGCGATGGCTAAGGCACTAAACAGGTTTGCCAAAGAAGATCCGACATTTAAGACGTTTGTCGATCCGGAAACAAACGAAACGATTATCGAGGGAATGGGCGAACTGCACCTGGATATTTATGTGGAGAGGATGCGGCGTGAATACGGAGCCGAAGTCACTACCGGTAATCCCCGCGTCGCCTATCGCGAAACCATCACCCAGCGCGCCGATTTCAATTATACGCATAAGAAACAAACCGGTGGCGCCGGTCAATTCGGCCGCATTGCCGGATACATCGAGCCGATCAGCGAAGCCGAGTTTATATTTGAAAATAAGATATTCGGCGGATCTATACCGACACAATACATTCCTGCCTGCGAAAAGGGATTCCGGCAAAGCATGGAAAAGGGTCCCAAACTGGAGTTCCCGATTACCGGAGTAAAAGTGGTTATCAACGACGGAGCATATCATGCCGTTGACTCCTCCGATATGGCATTTCAGGCCGCCGCCCGCGGTGCATTCAAGGATGCGTATCTGCGCGCTAAACCGGTTATTCATGAACCGATCATGAAAGTTGTTGTCGAAACGCCGCCGGAATTTCAGGGACCGGTCATGGGGCTTTTAAATCAGCGCCGCGGAATGATCGTCGGGTCGCAAGACGAGGGCATCATGTGCGTCATTGAATCGCAAGTACCGTTGGCGGAAATGTTTGGTTTTTCCACCGTGCTGCGTTCATCAACGCAGGGTAAAGCGCAGTTTACCATGGAATTCGCTCATTACAGACAAGTCCCCCAGTCAATTGCTGAGAAAATTGCCCTGGAAGTTGCCCAAAATAAGAAAACGGCAGCGTAAATACGGGGACAAATGTCAACAAATACTGCTGCATTAAGACGGGAAGAAAATATAATCCACTTAAATTATGAGGACGTAATTATGCTGAAGAAAGAGGTGATTTACCGTAATCCGCTTGTTAATATCGGTTATGATCAGGAAGATATCTTAGCCAACGGGGGGTTCGGTGCGGTGTTGGCGCATGCCGGAGTAGGCAAGACCGCGCTTCTTGTCCAGCTGGCTTTAAACATGATGATCAGAGAAAAATCGGTTCTTCACGTGAGCCTGCAAGATGCGGTCAGTAACGTTGACATCTGGTATCGCGAATTATTTCGTAATATTGCCGTTAGCATGAACGAAGCGGAAACAACCGAATACTGGGATAAAATTCAACCGTACCGGTTTATCATGACTTTTCGGGTTGAGGGGTTCAATGTTTCCACGCTGGAGGAGCGTTTAACGGATTTAATGCAGCAAAACATTTTCAAGCCCCACGCGGTAATTATTGACGGATTGAAATTCGACGAGGCGGGACGTGTACAGCTCGTTCTTTTGAAAGAGCTCGCCAGAAAATATGCGATGAGAATCTGGTTTACCGTTCACGAACACCGCAACGAAATTCCTGCGGAAAACGGCCTGCCCGTATCGTTTCAGCATATTGCTGATCTTTTTGAAGTAATCGTGCAACTGGAGGCGAAGGGCGATGAGGTTTATATTAAAGCTCTGAAAGGCAAGTCTTCCGACGCTAAACCCCATACCCTGGTGCTTGATCCGGCAACGATGCTGATGAAGGACGGCAAATAAAACGATAAATACTCGCCGGGCAGTTTATACCGCCCGGCCATGATCAACTCCCGCGCTAAAATTCAGCATCAACCCGCTATCATTTTCCCAGACAAGCCGACTTTCCCTTGCCGCGTCCCTCCGTATTTTCGGTTTTTAATACGCCGTTTTCAAATGTTAGCTTGTAAATAAAATCGTTATCACCACAGTTATAATGCCAGACTTCCAGTTTTTTCCCGCATTTCTTAAATCTTTTAATTTTTCCGGACTTATCGATGGCCGTATAGTCCTGCTTATTTTCACAGGAATTCTCTTTCAAGGTAGGTTTCCCGCAGGTTACCAAGACTTTGGTTTTGCTGTCGCCGCTGCCCACCAATCCTGATCCGCAACGAAACGCCCAACTATTGCCGGCAATAAAGAATAAAACAGCCAAGAAGATTGATCCGAAAAATAAATTCAGCTTCATTTCCCCCTCCTGATAATGCTGTAATTATGTAATTATGAATATATTTTTATTTCCCACCCGTCGGCGGATGTTTCATAAAATAAGCGCTGAAGAGCAGAAGGAAAAATTGATGCAAAAAAATAATTTAATTAAGCGCGAAGAACGGGCTATATATAAGGCAAAGAAATTGCCATGTCAAAATAAAAAATATGGTAATAAAATCAGCATATAAAAATCTGCGGCGGTTTACCCAGCCTCTATTCTTTTTATTGATTATAATCTTACTTTCGGATATCTTCGGGCGGCAGTCGTAAATATACATACAGGCACAAAGAGGTGAATCGTGGCTTATTTTAAATACGGCTATCACGAAATACATTATGTGCTTAATGGCCCGCCCGAACGGCCGGTTATTGCGATCGTTAACGGACTGATCCAGGGGACACAACACTGGACGAAGCATACAAAATATTTCAACGAGGCCGGTTATCGTGTTTTGACTTTTGATCTACTGGGTCAAGGTGCTTCGTCGAAACCTGTTTTATTTGTCAGTTTTGAAGATAATTATGAAATGCTGGCCGCATTGCTCGATCATCTAAAAATAAAGAAAGCGTACATCATGGGAATATCGTTCGGTGGTACCGTTGCCCTCAAACTGGCCATCAAGTATCCGCGAAAGGTCAAGGGACTCATTCCCATAAGCACTTTCAGCGAAATGGATGAGCAGCTTTTTCTGAAAGGCTTAAATTTATATATGGGAATGACGCGCATCGGTTTTGAATATCTGGTGGATCTGTTTAACGCTTTCAACTTCAGTTCGTCATGGATGCAGAAGAATAAAGAAGTTTTGGAAATTTCAAAAAGAAAAAGTTTCTCCTACAATGATCTCTATGCCATTCAGAACCTGCTGGAATCCATCCGTAATTTTCATGGCTTCACGCCCGATTTGAATAAAATTAAATGTCCGACATTGATCATGAATGCCGAATTCGATTTTCTTACCCCGCGCTGGTGTCATGAGGTGCTGCGCAAAAATATTAAAAATTCAAGGCTTATGCTGATGCAGCATGTATGCCATGCCTTCACGGTAGAAATACCGGAAATAACAACAAAGGTGATCATTGATTTTATGGAGACGGTGGAAAACAAAAAATGGAAAGGCGACCAATCCGTCTGGATTGCCACCGATGATCCAAGCTCCGAGATTGTGTCTTTCCCCTGCGCGGGGGATCATACCAGGGGCATTCCTTTTTTCCCGGGGAAGGGAGCAAAAGAAAATGACGGCCGGCGTTGAAGGGGACTGGAGAAAAAAGACAATTTCTTATTTTTCCGGCAGGGGCCTGGGAAGCGACGACCAGACCAGGATAAGCTTGTTCGTGCTTGCCGTAAAACAGGCCAACAGCATGATCCTCTCGAAAGTGGAATATCACGCGCTGGACTGGACGACCTACAGTTTTCTGCACAATCAGTATTACCGGGAAATCGAGCTGGCCACGCTGATTCATCGCGCCACCGCCTGGAGCAACAATATATACATCTATGCAGAAATGGCGCGGTTCAATATGAAATTTTGGCAAAAAACGGAGTTGGGGAAATATTTTTTGATTCCAATCAGCCGTGACAAGCAATTTTTTGAATATCTTGCCTTAAGCCATGCCTTTATGTCGGAAATAAGATTCATACCTCTCTTTCCCGCGACCTGGAAACTGGAAACGCCGTTTTTGCAAACTCTTTACAATATGGAAGTGGAATCGGGTCGTCTTATTCAAACACAGATACGGATGCTCAAAGAAATGGAATTGAATCTGGAACTGGCCGAAAAAGAGCTCTTGGTGGAAAGAAAGCGCGCGGATATTGAAACCCTTTTTATCGATTTTCTGGGACTACTCACCCGGTGAGTATTTTGGCGCAGTTATTATTTGCAGCCGGTGCAATGGTTATTTATGCCCGGCGGCGACGGATTTTTCTTCAACAGCAAATATTCATATTTGTACAGATCGTAAATAAATTGCCGTATGATTTCCTGCTCCGCGGTTTGCGGCACGGCAAGGCGCAGTGCGGTTTGTACGCGGTCATTGAAGTCCGGCCGCAGAAAATCGGCAAAACAGCCGCGAAGGATCTGATAATCAAATGATGCGGCTATTTTTTGCAAAAAAGAAAATTTAACTGTGTATTCATCGTGGCCGTACAGGGATATCTTTTCCGGATTTCCGGAAGAAGTAAAATGCAGGTACCGTTGTAAATGCTCAGGGACAACCGCTTCACAGCTGTGTTCACTCAAGTAAATATATTTTACTCCGGCGCGGCAGAATTTTTCCGCTATTTCCAGCGCGCCGATGTTGATATTTTCGTTTTCCTGCAGCTGTAAACCGTACTTATCGATGAAATAATTAGCCCGGTGGAGTAAAGACACGTCCGCGCTCGCTGATGTTCGGCCGGCCGGATTGGCGATCAGCGTAGGCAGATCACCGAGGTTTTCGTTCATAATAATCAAGTCAAACAGGGCAAGCTCTTCCGCGGTTGTTTTTAAGATGTCCGTTTGCTGAAAGTTCACGGCAAATTCTTTTAATGCTTCTTTCTGCCTCGTTAAAAGATAAGGCGAAATGTCAATCATTGCCGCTTCGACGCGCGGATTGAGGGACAGGAAATCGTGCATAAGATTGCCCAAACCACCGCCTGCCTCCAAAATACGGTGGACATCGTCAAGCGGGATTTTTTTCTCCAGAAATTGATAGAGCAGAACGCCAAATGATTTTCCGGAATGTAAAGCCTTCCGGCATGGGCTGTTCTCCGGATAAAGAGCATTGCAAACCGTCAGCTCCCAGCCCAGAGAATTCAGGTTTGATTTGTGATAATCATCGGTAGCATTTAAAGTGTAATTCATTTGGAGTGATCGATTTTTCTGTTTGCGATGAGTAAGGTCAGCGGTTGTGATCTCCCGGTGGATCTTTTCGTTGCAGAACATCGTACTTACTGTGTGCTGCGTTTTATTCAACATCATGATCAGTGAATATTCTCATTATCATATATTTTAAATTATGCTATTAAATTGTAAATAACCGCTGGAAAGTTTCCGTATGAAAATTATCGTCAGTAATAAATTGGAGATATTGGCCCGGCGCCTGGCTGACGAATTGAAAAAGCCGCTGGGTTCAGCGCTGGCGAAAGAAATAATTATAATCCAAAGCGCTGGTATGCAGAAATGGCTTTCCCTGGAAATAGCGCGCCGGCATGGAATCTGCGCCAATTATGATTTCCCTTTTCCCAATGCTTTCATTGATAATATTTTTCAGGAGTTTATAGCTGATTACCGGCCTGATTTATCCGATCACGTTGATGTAATGGCATGGAAAGTGATGGAAATTCTGCCGGACATGGTTGCGGATAATGATTTCCGGCCTGTACAAAACTACCTGGGGCGTGATTTCGATCAGTTAAAGCTTTTCCAACTGGCCTGTAAAATTGCCGCTGCTTTTGATCAGTATCTGATTTACCGGCCGGAGATGATTTTGTCCTGGGATGAGGGGAGAGACATTTTACCGCAGGAAAAATGGCAGGCGCAGCTTTGGCGACGACTTACCGCCGACTTAGGCGGGATGCACAGAGCACGGTTGAAACAGCTGTTTTTATCGGCAGTCAAGCACAAACCGCACAGGCAAGATGTCCTGCCTCAGAGAATTTCCATCTTCGGTATTTCCTACCTGCCGCCCTATCATCTGGAAATATTTTATGAGCTTTCACGTCATCTTCCCGTAGATTTATATTATGTAAATCCATCACAGGAATTCTGGGCCGACATCAAGTCTGACCGGGAAATTGGCATGGCCGTAAAACAAGCCACACGGGGTGCGGCGGATTTTGATCAGCAAGCACTGCATCTGGAGCGGGGCAATGCTTTACTGGCGACAATGGGCGGAATAGGGCGGGATTTTTTCCGGATAGTCGGCGGTCTTCCTACGGAAAACGTCGAAATTTTCGATCCGCCCCGGGAAACCGGCCTGCTCGCGATGATTCAGGCGGATATTTACAATTTGCGTGACCGCGGCGGCGATAACGCCGGGCGGATAATGATAGCTGCTAACGATGAATCAATCCAGATTCATTCCTGCCACGGTATGCTCAGAGAGGTGGAAGTTCTGCATGATATTCTTCTCTCCTTGCTGGAAAAGGATAAAAGGCTTCTCCCCAAAGATGTATTAGTAATGACGCCGAACATTGAAGCCTATGCCCCGTATATCGAAGCGGTATTCGCTGCACGGGAGCCGCAGATACCGTACAGCATCGCCGACCGCAATTATCTTGCCGGCAGCATTGTCTTCCGGGGACTATTTTCTCTGTTTGCACTTGTGGAGAGCCGTTTTACGGTATCCGATGTTCTTTCATTCCTGGAAAATCCGGCTGTCAGCGCTAAATTCTCCCTCAATCGCTCCGGATTGGAATTAATCAGGCACTGGGCGGAAGGGACAAAGATCAGATGGGGCATTGATTCCGGACATAAACGGGAATTCGACCTGCCGGAATTTGCCCAGAATACCTGGAGGGCTGGTCTGGATAGGCTTCTTGCGGGATATGCCCTTAGTGGTACGGCGAAGCAGTTTTACGGCAACATTCTTCCTTACGGCGAAATTGAAGGTGAACAAACAGAGATACTGGGGCGTTTTCTCGATTTTTGGGAAAGGCTGCTCCAGGCCAGAAATATTCTCCGGAGCGGGAAGACTCTCGGGGAATGGTGCGGAACGTTGCAGGATATTATGACCGATTTTTTCCCCGTCGCCGCAGGTTGCTGGGATGAAATATCCGCCGTCAAAAAACTGCTGGATAAAATCATGCAGGAGCAGAAGGCGGCGCAATTGACTGCCACCGTAGGCTTACATGTAATCGAATCCTATCTGCGGCAGAACTTGAACCGGTTGTATCGCGGTACGAGCTTTCTCACCGGGGGAGTTACTTTTTGCGCTATGCTGCCCATGCGCAGCATTCCCTTTCCGGTGATCTGCTTAATGGGGATGAATAATGAAGATTATCCGCGCCAGGAAAGAAAAAGCGGTTTTGATTTGCTGGAATTAAAAAGCAGGGCAGGCGACCGGTCATTGCGCAACGAAGACCGGTATCTATTTCTGGAGGCAATTCTTGCCGCGCGGAAAAATTTAATCATTACATATACGGGGCAGGATGCCAAAGACAACAGCACAATACCGCCATCAGTCCTGGTCAGCGAACTTCTTGATTACATCGACCGGGGATTTTCCGTGGAAAACGGTAAAATACTTTCCGCACAACTGACCCGGAAGCACTATCTGCACGGATTTAATCCGGCTTACTTTGGCGCAACGGGAAACATCTTCAGCTATTCCGGGGAAAACTTGCAGACAGCCCGGGCAATCCTTACAAACCAGGCGGTGCCATATGTATTTGCTAAAGAGAAATTAAATTTATCTCACCGGTCGGTTGAAAAAATCGATATCGGGGAGCTGGTTTCATTTTATCGCAACCCGGCCAGATATTTTCTGGAAAAAAGTCTTTGCCTCAGATTGGAACGACAGGAAGAAAGTGAAGAAACGGCAGAACCGTTTAAGATCAGCGCACTTGATGCGTATCGCATCAAGCAGGAAATAACGGAAAAGATATTCCGGGGAGAAGAAAACGGAAATATTGCCGCCGTCAAAAAAGCGGAAGGAATTTTACCGGTAGGTGCGGCCGGCGATTATTATTGGGGGTCTTTAGAAAGCAAGACAAAAGGCTTTGCGCAGAAAATTGCATCTTACAGAAGCGGAGGTAAGCTTGCCGATCTTGCGGTGGATTTTACCATGGGCGGGCGGCATTGGGTCGGGAGGATCGACAATATTTACACACAATACCACCTTCATTACCGTCCAGCAAGACTTAAAGAACAGGACTATTTGCAGGTGTGGCTGCGCCATTTAATCATTAATATCATGCAACCGCCGCAATATCCATCGGCCAGCGTTTTAATCGGTGAAGACAAATCATGGCAGCTGGTTAGTGTTCCTGATGCCGTACAATACATAGAGCCTTTAGTTGAGTATTATCTGACGGGATTAAACCT
>CAYYBK010000048.1:0-10939 GCA_964470015.1 uncultured Syntrophales bacterium | reverse complement strand
CATGTATTGCTGGAAGCAACCTGGATCATCATGCCGAAGCCTACAAGAAAGGCCAGAAGAAGCGCAATCCAGAGCACATGTACCAGAGACATGCCGATAAGCCCCAGGCCAAAAACGAAAACGGCCAGGGGAATGTTTTTACGCAGGCCTTTTGCACTGGTGCGCGAGGCCAGATAAAAGGCACCGAAGAGGGCGCCGGCGCCCAGGGAAGACATCAGGAATCCGAGCGTCTGCGGTCCCCCCTGCAGTATGTCTTTGGCAAACGCCGGCATCAAAACGATGACCGGTACCCCCATAATGCTGGTTAAGGCCATCAGGAAAAGAATTGATCGCATTTTAGAATCGCGAAAAACGTAATGAAACCCTTCCGTTAATGATTCCAACAGCCCTGATTTTCTTATTCCCTTGCCGGTATGCGCAAGCCGCATCGCGAGCAGTGCCGCAATAACGGCCGAATAGCTCAGTCCGTTGATCAAAAAACAGATGCCTTCCCCCAAGGCAGCGATTAAAATTCCGGCGACGAAGGGGCCGATAAATCTTGTCCCGTTGAACATGGCGGAGTTTAGGGCGATGGCATTGCCTAAATCCTGACGGTTGTCGATCATGTCGATGAGAAAGGATTGACGGGCCGGAACATCAAAAGCATTGATGCCGCCGAGAAAAAAGCTGAGCAGAACGATCTGCCAGACGGTTATTGCTCCCGATAATACCAGTACCGACAGCGTCAGCGCCTGAATCATGGAGAGCGCCTGCGTCCAAATCAGGATGCGATGCTTGTTCTTCTGATCGGACCAGACGCCGGCAAAAGGGGAGATGACGAATGTAGGGAACTGGCTGATGAAACCGACCAGCCCCAGCAAAAAAACGGAATTGGTCATCCGGTAAATGAGCCAGCTTACCGCAATTTGCTGCATCCATGTTCCGATGAGCGAAATAAATTGCCCGGAATAAAACAGCCGGTAATTGCGCGACTGCAAGGCACGAAAGGTGATTTGAAAATTTTTCCAGCGGTCGGCAAAGATTTTATTTGTTAAGGTCAACATAAATTACCGGGAGCATATATTGATTGGGCGGAGAGTCATTCATATCTTAGCGCGTCGATGGGATTAAGCAGGGAAGCCTTATAGGCCGGATAAAAGCCGAAAAATATTCCGACCAGGCCGGAGAAGCCAAACGCCATGATGACGGACAGCGGGGAAACGATAGTCGTCCATTCCGCAAATTTCGACAAGAGCGCGGAACCGGTTACTCCCAGAATAATGCCGAAAATGCCGCCGATCAGTGAAAGGGTCAGCGCTTCGATGATGAATTGAATGCGAATGTCCCATGTCTTCGCTCCGATGGCCATCCGGATACCGATTTCCCGGGTTCTCTCGGTTACCGAAACCAGCATGATGTTCATAATGCCGATGCCGCCGATCAGCAGGGAAATCGAGGCAATTGCACCCAGCAGAATCGTCATTACCCGGGCGGACTGTTCGGCCACCTGCATCATCTGCGATAGATTCCTTACTGTGAAATCATCTTCCTTGTTCGGACCGCCGCGATGTCTCTGCCGCAGTAATTCCGTAACCTGTTTTTCCGCCAGCGCCATGTCGTCGGCGCTTCTTGCCTTGACCATGATGGAACGCACCATCCCCGGTATCATCGTCGCGACGATCTTTTTTTGCGCGGTGGTAAGCGGAATATAGATGACGTCGTCCTGATCCTGTCCCATGATGGATTGTCCTTTTGGTTCCAGGATGCCGATGACCGTAAAGGGCACTTTCTTGATTCTGATAATCTGCCCCAGCGGGTCGATGCCGCCGAAAAGATTATCGACAACCGTTTGGCCTAAAAGGCAGACCTTGGTGGCGTTGCGGATATCCTGTTCCACGAAATTTCTGCCGGCTGTGAGGCCGCAGTCCTTGACATCCAGGATACCGGGAGTTGTGCCGAAGATACCGGTCGCCCAGTTTTGATTTCCGTAAACAACCTGGGCGGCGGTATTGACGAAGGGAGCTACCGACCGGACTGCGGAACATTCCCGGGCGATCGCTTCGGCATCGTCTCGGGTCAGTGTCGAATGGCTGCCGCTGCCCATGCGAATGCCGCCCTGGGTTATGCTGCCAGGAATGACGACCAGCAGATTACTGCCGACGCTGGCTATTTGCTCGGATATTTTTTCGCTGGCGCCGGTTCCCACGGCAAGCATTGTGATTACGGAGCCCACGCCGATGATGATACCAAGCATGGTAAGGAAAGAGCGCATTTTGTTGACCCAAAGCGCCCGCAGGGCGATTTTGAATGTCGCGCTTATATTTATCATTCTTTCACCACCGGTTGATCGCTGATGATCCGGCCGTCAAGAAAACGGATGATTCTCTTGCTGAAATCGGCGATATCCTGTTCATGAGTAACCAGAATGATCGTTGTTTGTATTTCCTTGTTCAGGCGGACAAACAACTCCATGATTTCCACGCTTGTTTTTGTGTCGAGATTACCGGTGGGCTCGTCGGCCAAAATAAGCGGTGCGGAGTTGACCAGCGCGCGGGCGATCGCCACGCGCTGCTGCTGTCCGCCGGAAAGCTGGTTAGGGTGGTGGTCTTCGCGACCTTCCAGCCCCAGTTTTTTCAACGCGTTGAATGCTTTTTCTTTTCTTTCACCGGCGGCAATATGATTATAGAGCAGAGGGAGCTCGACATTTTCCAGCGCTGATGTGCGCGGCAGCAGATTGAATCCCTGAAAGACAAAGCCGATTTTCTGATTGCGGATTTCAGCCAGTTCATCCCTGCTCAACTTGCCGATGCTTTTGCCGTCTAAAAGATAATCGCCGCTGGTCTGCTGATCAAGACAGCCGACCAGGTTCATGAAGGTCGATTTTCCCGAACCGGAAGGTCCCATGATTGCCACAAATTCGCCGGCATCAACGCGGACGGAAATGTTTTCCAGCGCGTTTACTACACTATCGCCCACAGAATAAGATTTGCTGATGTTTCTTGTTTCAATCAAAGCCATTTTAATTCCATCAACGGATAAAGCGCGGGGCTCCGCCTGCCGGATCGCTTTTCTTTTTACCGTTCGCCGCTTCCTCGATGATCACGTGCTGCCCCTCCGTCAGCTCAGCTGATCTTATCTCGGTGTATGTGCCGTCGCTGATACCGGTTGCAACTTTTACGTGTTGCGGTTTTTTATTTTTTAAAATCCATACGGCGGAACCCCGGGATTTCTTTGAGGCCGGCCCGGTCACCGCGCTTTTGTACGCCACCGCCGGTTTGAAGCGCAGAGCGGCGTTTGCTATTTTTAAAACTCCCCGCGCCGTTGCCGTTTCAATAGAGACATTGGCTGTCATTCCCGGTTTCAGTTTTAAATCGGCGTTGTCTACCGTAATGACGGCGTCGTAAGTAACGACGTTGGAAATGGTGATCGGGGCGTTACGGACAACGGAAACCTTGCCGCGGAAAATTGATTCCGGATAGGCGTCAACGGTAAATGTAACATCTTGCCCGGCATTTACTTTGCCGATGTCCGCTTCATCAACACTCGTGTCTATCTGCATCTTGGTTAAATCTTGGGCAATTGTAAACAACGTCGGTGTCTGGAAACTTGCCGCCACGGTCTGCCCGATGTCAACATTGCGGGAAATAACGGTGCCGTTCACCGGAGATAGTATTTTCGAATATTTCAAATTGACGGATGCCGAATCCAGCGCCGCCTGGTTTTGCTGGATCTGCGCTTCGGCTATTTTTATCTGTGCCCGGGCGGAGAGATAATTTGTTTCCGCTGTATCCAGATCGCTTTTGGCGATGAAATTTTTGGCGTAAAGAGTTTTGTTTCTGGCATATGTCGTTTCGGCATCGCGCAGCGTCACTTGCGCTTTTTCCAGGTTGGCTTTAGCCGACATCAAATTGGCCCGCGCCTGGCCGACCTGCGCTTCAAAAACGGCCGGATCTATCTGCGCCAGAAGCTGTCCTTTTTTCACCAGGGAATTATAATCGGCGAAAAGCTCCTTGATGGTGCCCGATACCTGAGTTCCCACCTGAACAGTCGTTACTGCGTTGACGGTGCCGGTTTCTTAAACGGTGTCTTTAATGTCGCCGCGTGTTATTTTCTCGGTAATATATTTCGTCTCGTTCTTGTTTGTTTGGAGAAAAAAGTAGAGTCCTGTGCCCAGGACGATGATTACAATAACGGCAAGAATAAATTTTTTCATTTACTTGCTCCCATTGCCTTCTGCAGCCCGGCCTGAGTTACCGAGAAGTCGGATAAGGCGGTAATATAAGTCATTTTGGCGTTATTCAAGGAAATAAAGGCGTCGGTAATTTCGATATAACTGCCGACGCCGGATGCATATCTGCCTTTGGCCAACTCGAGATTTTCCTCGGCCTGCCCGACGACGATTTTACCGGCGGAAATCCGCTCTTCGGCTTCTTTCAACGCCAGATATGCCGATTCCACTTCCAGATATACCTTCTGTCTTAAAGTGTCTTCATTGGCCCTGAGCACGTCCAAATTGGCCCGGGCCTCTTCTACCTGATATTTGGTGGAAAGGCCGGTAAAAAGGGGAAAAGTCAGGGTTACGCCGATGTTCCAGTCTTTATCCATGGAGGAATCGTAACCAGTGTAGCCATAGGAGGCATTGCCCGACAATACCGGCAAATAATCTTTCTTAGTCAGGTCGACGGTCCTTTCCAGTGCCTCCTTTCTTCTCGTCAGGGAAAGCAGATCAGGCCGGTTGTTATAGGCGGTCTGTAAGGCGGTGGCGAGTGGTATTTCGTAGGGAAGGTAAGTTAAGTCATCTTTGATTTCATACTCCGGTGCATTGGTGATGCCGATGGCATTGTTAAGGTTCACCTTTGCCAGCCGCAGGGCGTTTTCCGCTTTAAGCAAATTTACCCGGGCATTGCTCAGGTTTACTTCGGCGCTTGTAACGTCGATGCGGGAGCTCTTTCCCGTCTCAAAAAAAACTTTGGCCATTTCGTAATGCTGCTGAAACTGGTTCACTGTTTCCTGCGCCACCTCGCGGCTCATCCGGCTTTGCAAAACCCCGTAATAATACTGTTTGACGTTAAAAATCACCCGGCTTTCGATATCCTGCCGATCCGCCGCGGAAGATTCTTTGCTCAGTGCCTTAATCTCGACCTGGGTGGAGGTTTTACCGAAGTCAAAAAGATTTTGGCTTAAAGTCAGGTAATTGGAATATTTATTATAGGGATCGCTGCGCAATGAAGACGGAGCCGATGTACCGCTGCGGTCATAACCGGACTGAAATGTTAATTGCGGGTAATAACTTGCCCGGGCCTGACCGATTTTGCTTTCGCTTGCCTTGACGGTGCCCGTTGCGGCGCTCAGATCGGGATGCTTCCGCAGCGCGATATCGATGCACTGCTGTAAATTAAGTACATTGCCCGCGCCGATTGCATCAGCACCATAGCACTCGGAACCAATCAGAAAAATTAATAATAGCAGGAATAACATTATTTTATTCATAGGCGGTAATGATTACAGTAATTTTTAATATATAGCAAAATGTTCCGTTGAAGAAAAACATATTTCGCGGCTGGCAGCGGTATCTTTTCGCAGAAAAATCTCCTTCGCAAATTCCGCATCTCGGGTGCCGGCGGCAGCGGGAAAAGAAACAGCAAGCACGAATATCGCTTTTTATCCCGATAAAAAGAAGCAATCACTATGCCAGTCATTTTAATAAATCGCAAACAGAATGAAAAAGAAGATGAGCCTGCCGGCGTTTATGGAGAAGTAAATTCTCGGGAATATTTAATTAAATACATAAACCCTGCCCGACCGAAAGCACAAGGGAAAAGCAGTATCATTTGGCAAATATTATTTCGGTTGCGATTTAAAGAATAATGTTTCCGCAAATGGTCTATTAAACGGGTAATATATATCCATTGCCGGTATCCAGTCGTGTAAAAAATAACCAGCAGACAATGAAAATAAAGGTGCCGCTGGGATTTTCTCGCTTCGGCAATTAATATTACAATATTTTTTCGTGTTAATAACCGGAATTATTGGTAGTATTTAGTAATTATTTATAATAATATTCCTTGAAATGCACTGACTGATGGTCTATGAAATATATGTTTTTAGCTGAGGGGGGAGTATGTCTGAACATCTGATGAATACGAGAGAAATTGCCGAGTATTTGGGCGTTCATGAAAAACAGATTTATGCGCTGATTAAGGCCGGGCGTATTCCCTGTACGCGGGTTACCGGTAAATGGATTTTTCCGAAAAAATTGCTGGACGAGTGGATAGAAAACAAGTCGCGGAGCGGACTGAAACAAGCCCGTACAAAATCGTCGCAGATTGGCAGCGCTCTCCTTGCTGCCGGCAGTAATGACCCGCTGATGGATATGCTTTCCACCGCTACGAAAAAAGATCATCCTGATTTTTTTGTCTTTACGGCGAATACCGGAAGCGTCAACGGGCTGAAAACTCTTAATACCGGGCTCACCGATATTGCCTTTTCCCATCTCTACGACGCGGAAAGCGGTGAGTACAACATTCCTTATTTGGCGGAATATTTACCGGAGATAAAGCCGGTTGTGGTCAATATCTTTCACCGGGAGATAGGTTTTCTCGTGCAACCAGCCAAGGCGTCCCGGATAAATGGTTTTGAGAGCCTGGTCAATGAAGGAGTAAGATTCGTCAATCGCCAGAAGGGTTCGGGAACAAGGCATTTTCTTGATCATCAGTTGCAGAAAATGAAAATCTCACCAGCTGATATTGATGGTTATGAAAATGAAGTTTATACCCATTTTGAAATCGGTCTTGCTGTTTCAACAGGGGAAGCGGATACCGGCATTGCCTCCGCAGCGGCAGCTTCTCTTTTAGGCCTGGCTTTCCAACCTTTTAACGCAGAGCGTTTTGATATGATTATGGATCAATCCACTTATTTTCAACCCGGCGTGCAGTCGTTGATCGCCGCGCTGAACTCTCCGGCCTTCCGCAGCCGGGTGGGAAAAATCGGCGGTTACGATTTCAAAGATTCCGGAAAAATAATTTATTCCCGGCAGTAGTTGCCTTTTCATGAATAATTTTATTCGTCGCCAGTGCATTTATCAAATAATAAGGAGACGGGCCGTAAAATGATCAAATTTGTTGCTAAACTTTTGCTATTGCTGCTGCTTTTCAGCTATCCCGGTATTTCGGCGGCGGCTGATGGAGATAGATTCGTTCTGCTGGCCAGCACCATCGGGCCGATAGATTCCGGTATTGTCGGTGCCCTGGAAGATCTCTTCGAGCAGGAAACCGGCATACGGGTGCGGCATGTCGGCGCCGGGACCGGTGCGGCGCTGAATATCGCGCGCCGGGGTAATATCGACCTGGTGATGGTTCACGCCCGATCGCTGGAAGAAAAATTTATCAGCGAAGGCTGCGGCACCGAAAGAATTCCGCTCATGTATAATGATTTTGTAATTGTCGGCCCTTCCGCTGATCCCGCCGGCATTTCCGGAGCAAAAACCGCGGTGGCTGCATTAAAAAGGATTGCAGGACATGAAGCTTTATTTATCAGCCGCGGTGACAAATCGGGTACGCATGTTGCTGAAATGGAACTCTGGAATAAAAGCGGGTTGAAACCGGCCGGCGCCTGGTATGTAAATTACGAAAAAGGCAACGAAGGCAATGTTCCCACACTCCAATATGCCGATGAAAAGGAAGCCTATACGGTTATTGACCGGGCCACGTATCTTTTTCTGAAAAACCGGATCAAACTGGTAATTCTTACTGAAAACGATGAGATGCTCATAAATTATATTTCTTTGATTCCGGTTAATCCGCAAAAATATCCCGGCGTCAATTTAACCGATACCATGAAATTTATCCGCTGGTTGACCTCACCGCATCAGGGGCAGGCGATCATCCGCGATTTCGGCAAAAATAAATACGGTGCGCCTCTTTTTTTCCCCAATTCTTTGGAGTGGCAGGACATACGACGGAAAAAATAAGCACAGCATTTTTTAATTGAAAAATAAGGCGGGAGACGACAGATGAAAAGAGTGAAGATTATCGGCTTAATCGTTTTCGTAATGACGGCAATGCTTTTTTTCACAGACTCAAACAATGGACAGGCCGCACCGCAGCAGAGAAATATCATTCTGGCGACGACAACCAGCACCCAGGATAGCGGTCTTTTGGATGTTTTGCTTCCGGTTTTCGAGAAAAAGACCGGGTATTTTGTGAAAACGATTGCCGTTGGTTCGGGGCAGGCGATGGCGATGGGACAGAAAGGGGAAGCCGATGTTCTGCTTGTTCATTCCCCCGATGCCGAAAGAAAATTTATTGCGGAAGGCTTCGGCATCAACCGGCGGCTGATCATGCATAACGATTTTATCGTTGTCGGACCGGTGCATGATCCGGCTAACATCAAAAGTATTAAATCGGCCGAGGGCAAGAAAATGGCGGTCGAATCGTTGATAAAAATAGGATCTTCCGGTGCGCTGTTTCTTTCCCGCGGTGATAATTCCGGAACGCATGCCCAGGAGAAGAAGCTCTGGAAGGCAGCGGAAATTAATCCTGACGGACAGAAATGGTATCAACAGACCGGTTTAGGCATGGGGCAGACTTTGAGTATTGCCGGTGAGAAAAAAGCTTATACGCTGGCCGACCGGGGGACATATCTGGCAATGAAAAAAAATCTCGGCCTCGACATATTGGTGGAGGGAGATGCCGTTTTGCTCAACGTTTATCACGTAATTGAAGTGAATTCCGGCCGCTGGCCGAAAGTCAATGCTACGGGCGCTAAAGCATTTGCCGACTTTATGGCTTCCGGCGAAGCGCAGACGCTGATAAGAAATTTCGGCATCGATAAATACGGTTCACCGCTGTTTTTTCCGGATGCGGGGAAAAAACTGGAAGACTTGGGAACATGAGGAATGGAATTAATTCTGGAAGGCGTCAGAAAAGCCTGTGCCCTAATTGTCAGTTTTGAACCTGAAGTTTTGGGGATAACACTGCTTTCCTTGAAAATTTCCGGTTTGGCCACCCTGATCAGTTTATTTGTTGGCGTCTCTGCCGGAACCGCGGTTGCTTTGATCAAATTCCCCGGCAAGAAACTGGTCATCAGCTTGATCAACACCGGAATGGGATTGCCGCCGGTTGTCGTCGGTCTCTTCGTCACAGTTTTAATCTGGCGCAACGGTCCCTTCGGTTTTTTGGAAATCCTTTATACGCCGGCGGCAATGGTCATTGCACAGGCGATTATCGCCACGCCTATTGTCACAGGGATTTCGCTTGCGGCCATTCAGCAATTACCGGAAAACCTGCGGCTGCAGATCATGTCGCTCGGAGCGACGCGTTTGCAGATGGTTTGGATCATGATTAAAGAAGCGCGCCTGCCGCTTTTGGCTGCCGTAATGGCCGGTTTCGGCGGCGTAATTTCAGAAGTCGGCGCATCCATCATGGTCGGCGGCAACATCAAGGGGTACTCCCGTGTTTTAACGACGGCTACGGTCATGGAAACGAGCCGGGGTAATTTCGATATGGCGATTGCCCTGGGAATTATTTTGCTGCTTCTGGCCTTCTGCGTCAACCTGCTTCTCACCAGGATTCAACAAGGGCAAATTCCCCGATGAATACCGATTATCTGATAAAACTGGAAAAATTTATGCTCCGGCGCGGCAAAACGATGGTATTGGATGTCGCAAGTATGGGTATCGCCGCCGGGAGAATGCTGGCCCTCATCGGCCCCAACGGCGCCGGCAAAACCAGCCTCCTTTTGACGCTGGCCGGTCTCTTGAAGCATCAAAGCGGAGCACTGCTTTTCCGCGGCCGACCGGTCGAATCAGGCGCCGACCTTATGCTGCTGAGACGAAGCACATCGGTGGTCTTTCAGGAGTCACTTCTGCTCAACTGTTCGGTTTATGATAATGTTGCTCTCGGCCTGCAGCTCCGCGGTAAAAGCGGGGAGGCGGTCAGGACGGATGTCGCGCAGGCGCTGCAATATTTCGGGATCAGTTCCTTGTCCCGCCGGCCGGCAAGAACGCTTTCCGGCGGCGAGGCCAAAAGAGTATCGCTGGCGCGCGCTTTTGCCCTTAAACCGCAGCTTATACTGCTGGATGAACCGTTTAATTTTCTGGATCCGCCGACGCGGGAAACAATAATTCAAGATTTGCAGGCCATTCTTGATGAAACAAAAATAACGGCGGTAATGGCTTTGCATGACCGCGAGGAAACACTGCGACTGGCACAGGACGTTGCCGTTTTAAGCGAAGGTAAAATAATTCAGTTCGGCACAACGGAGAAAGTCTTTAATCAGCCGCATAACGAGTTTGTGGCCGGTTTTGTCGGTACGGAATCAATTTTACCGGGAATTGTCCGGGCGTGCACAGCGGGAAATTTACTCATCACCGTGGCGGGTGAATCACTGGAAGCAGTGGGCGACTTTGTGCCGGGTGAAAAGGTTTATTGCTGTCTGCGGCCGGAAAGCGTTACGGTGGCCGGAGAAGTTGCGGGAAAAATGAGTGCCCGCAATGTATTTCCGGCAAAAGTGCGGAAAATATCAAGACATGGATATTTTTACAAATTGCTTCTCGATTGCGGATTTCCCTTGATTTCATATATAACGCAAACCTCGATTGAGGAATTGCAGCTGAAAGAGGGAGCTGCTGTATACGCTTCGTTCAAGGCCACCGCACTGCATATTATCCGCCGAGAATAACAGGTAAGCCTGATGCCTTGCGGCTAAGCTGGAAAAAGACGGGAAATTTTGTTAAAATAGACAATAAGTCATAAATAAAAGGAGGTGTTTGATATGATCGGAAAAAAGGTGCGGGACGTTATGAACGAACAAGTCAAACATGAGCTTGAATCATATTATATCTATTTGTCCATGGTTGCCTATTTCCATTCGCAAGGTCTGGACGGCATGGCGCATTGGATGCGGTGCCAGGCCCATGAAGAAATGATTCATGCTATGAAATTTTTTGATCATATTCTTG
>CAYYBK010000047.1:8326-10947 GCA_964470015.1 uncultured Syntrophales bacterium | reverse complement strand
GAGAAGAAAACGATTGATGGTATTATTGAAGGATCGCCGATTCCCACTTTCGTTATTGATAAGGAACACAAGGCAATTCTGTGGAATCGGGCGTGTACGGAATTAACCGGTTACCCGGCAAGTGAGGTGATCGGAACGGAAAAATATCATACGCCCTTTTATCCGGTCAAGCGGCCGCTGATTGCCGATTTGATCATTAACCATGACTTGGAGGGATTGGATAAATATTACGGCACAAAGAAAATAAAAAAATCGGATAAGGTGCTCGGAGCCTATGAAGCCACAGATTATTTTGAAAATCTCGGCGGTGTCAGCCGGTTTTTATATTTTCTGGCTGCGCCCATTTATGATGAAAAAGGGGAGATTATCGCAGCCATTGAAACATTGCAGGACGTCTCCCGGGAAGAAGAATTGACCGGAAGTTTACGGAAATATGCCGAGACGCTGCAAAATAAACTGACCGAGAATATCAAACTGCGGCAAGAGATTGAAGAACTTTATAACTATTTGCAGTCTATAGTTAAAAGTTTACCGGATAAAATATTTGTGCTGGATGAAAACGGCTTTGTCAGTTATATGAGCAACGGTTTTAAAAAAGAGGATGATTTATCCGCCCGGAAGTTGGACAGTTCCTATTTTCTTGATTTCATCGCGCCGGCGGATAAGGATTTTGTTTTAGCCAGGTGGGAGGATGCGCGGAGAGGTGTTTATAAGCCTTATGAAATTGAAGTAACTGCAAAGGACGGCCGGAAAGTAAATCTTTTGGTTTCCATTTCTCCCATTGCCGGGACCAATCGCCATATCATAGTGCAAAGGGATATTACTGAATTTAAAGATATGGAGAATAAACTTTATGAAAGTCAAAAACTGGCGGCATTGGGACAATTGTCGGCCGGTATTGCCCACGAAGTCCGCAACCCGTTGTCTTCGATTAAGATGAGTTTGCAAATTCTGGAAAAGCGGATGAATCCGTCCGGCAACGATCTGAAACGATTCAAGATCGCCGAAAAGGAAGTTGAGCACCTGGAGGAACTGGTTGATAATGTCCTTGTTTTTGCCAAACCGATGGAACCGAAGATGAAAAAACTGGATATAACGAAAGTCCTGGAGCATGCCGTGGCGATGACGGAGAAGGGGATCGCTGACAAAAAAATTGATCTGCGGTACAGATTTGCAGAAGTTCCCCCCTTAACGGCTGATGCCGAAATGATGGCCGATGCTTTTTTAAATATCATCCGTAATGCAGTGGAGGCCGTGGATGAAAATGGCCATGTTACGATTTCTTTGCGGCGTGCAGATTGCGGCCGGGATGGTGTCGAAATTCGGGTGAGTGATAACGGTTGCGGCATTGCTGCAGAAGACATGCCCCATTTGTTTAATCCCTTCTTCACCAGGAAAAAATATGGCACGGGGCTGGGACTTTCGCAGGTAAAGAAAATAATTGATATTCACAGCGGGACGATCGATATTGTCAGTGAGAAGGGCAAGGGCGCGACGATTATCATAATGCTGCCACTGGAGACGGCGACGGAACGCCGGTCTAGCAACTGAAAACACAGGATTGACTGATTATGCCGAGTATTCTTGTTATTGATGATGATGCTTCAATTCGCGAAACACTGGATCTCTATCTGACAGAAGAAGGTTACGCTATAGAGACGGCTGAAAACGGCACCGAAGGTTTGAACAAATATGTGCACAATCCTTCCGATGTCGTTATTCTCGATATCCGTCTTCCGGACGTCGACGGATTTTCCGTTCTGGAAGATCTTAAAGAGGAAAATGAAAATGTAAAGGTAATAATGATTACCGCCTACCATGACATGGAAACAACAATAAATGCCATGAAGGGAGGGGCATTCGATTATATCCATAAGCCCGTCAATGTCGACGAACTGGACATGGCGATAAAAAAGGCGCTGAAATCGCTGGAAATGGAAAAAAAGATAGAAGGTCTTTTAACGGAACCGTCGCGCAGCTTTCGTGTCGGCGATATCATCGGCACCGGCAACGAAATGCGGGAGATCTTCAAAACTATCGGTACCGTATCACAAAGCCGCACGACAGTACTTATTCAAGGCGAAAGCGGTACCGGCAAGGAGTTGATCGCCAAAGTCATTCATCATAATACTTCACCCGATGAGCCGTTCATTGCCGTTAATTGTTCGGCGATTGTTGAAACTTTACTGGAGTCGGAGTTGTTCGGCCATGAAAAAGGGTCTTTTACGGGAGCTATCGCCCGTAAAATCGGTAAGTTCGAGCTCGCCCGGTATGGTACGGTGTTTCTGGATGAAATCAGCGAAATGTCGCTAAATTTGCAGGCCAAACTATGAAGGGTTTTGCAGGAACTGGAGTTTGAACGTGTTGGCGGGAAAGATAAGGTCAAGGTTTCGTCCCGCATAATGGCGGCAACAAATAAAGATTTGAAGGCAATGGCCAAAGAGGGAAAGTTCCGGGACGATTTGTTTTACCGGCTCAATATTGTTGCCATCAATATTCCGCCACTGAGGTCACGCCGACAGGATATTCCGCATCTCATCGATTATTTATTGACGAAAATCAACCTTGATTTACACAAAAAAATTATCGGTGTTTCTGATGAAGTAATGGAAATATTCATG
>CAYYBK010000047.1:0-8316 GCA_964470015.1 uncultured Syntrophales bacterium | reverse complement strand
GCAATATCCGCGAACTGGAAAACCTGCTGGTGCGAGCCTCCGTCGTTGCGAAAGGGCAGGTGTTGGGTAAGAGTGATTTCCCGGAACTGGGCACGGATGAAGCCGTGAGGAATAAATCCGGAGAGATGGCCGAAATATTTACCCCTCCGGAATCGGGCAAGCTTTTAACCCTGGATGAAGTGGAAGAACGCTACATCAGAAAGGTTATCCGCGAAAATGATAAAAACAAGGGAGAAATTTGCGAAATTCTCGGGATCTCCCGTCCAACCTTCGAACGCAAGCTGGAAAAGTATGGAATATCCTTCGAACGGGAATAAGTATCCGAAGTTATGAAAACAGTACGCGCGGAATTCGTGAAAAGTGCCGTCCGGCCGGAGCATTATCCGGAGATGGCGATGCCGGAAGTTGCCTTTGTCGGGCGCTCCAATGTCGGCAAGTCATCCCTGATTAATACGCTGGTGGGACGTAAAGATCTGGCGAAAACAAGTAATACGCCGGGGCGCACGCAGCTTATTAATTTCTTTTCGGTTAACGGAAAAATATCTTTTGTCGATCTTCCTGGTTATGGCTTTGCCAAAGTCGCCAAGTCGTTGCGGAAGGATTGGGGGGAAATGATTGAAGCTTACCTGCAAGGGCGGCAATATCTGGCCATGGTCATTTTTGTTCTGGATATACGACGCGACCCGAACGATGACGATTTGTCTCTGCGCGACTGGCTGCAAAACTTCCGCATACCTTATCTTTTTGTTTTGACGAAAGCCGACAAACTATCCCGCAATCAGGCAAATGTCCGGCGGCGCGTTATTGAAAAATATCTCGGCCTGCCCGCCGGAATAAAACCGATTCTTTTCTCCGCTAAAACCCAGGAGGGGAAAAGCGACATCTGGCAAGTTCTGGAATCTCATCTGCAGGCACAGATGTAAGTAAGCATCTTAATTTACCTGCCGCTGCGCCGGATAAAAAAAGAGGAACAAAAATATTTTTGTTCCTCTTTTCCAAAATCAGCTAATAAAAATTGTTTTTTTAAGCGTTGAGCCGGTTATAAACTTCCTCCAGGCTCTTTTTCGCATCTCCGAAGAACATGCGGGTATTTTCTTTGTAAAACAGTGGATTGTCCACTCCGGCGTAACCGGTGGCCATAGATCGCTTCATGACAATCGCCGTCTTGCTTTTCCATACTTCCAGAACGGGCATGCCGGCAATGGGGCTTGTGGGATCTTCTGCCGCAGAAGGATTGACAATGTCATTGGCGCCGATGACCAAAGTTACATCGACGGCCGGGAAATCTTCGTTGATTTCGTCCATTTCAAAAACAATGTCATAGGGTACGTTGGCTTCCGCCAGCAGTACGTTCATATGACCAGGCATACGGCCTGCTACCGGGTGAATGCCGAAGCGGACTGTTTTGCCTCTTTCGCGCAATGCCTTGGCTATTTCCGCGACGATGTGCTGCGCGTGTGCCACAGCCATGCCGTAACCCGGAACGATCATGATATCCTTGGATTCTTTGAGCAGTTCCGTGACATCATTGGGCTCGATGGGAGCAACTTCACCCTGCGGTTTCACATCCTTGGAAGCCGCGGGAGCACTGCTGTCGGTGCCGAAACCACCGGCAATGACGGCAACAAACTTGCGGTTCATCGCTTTGCACATGATGTAACTCAGAATTGCACCGGAAGAGCCGACGAGCGCGCCGGTAACGATGAGCAGATCGTTATTGAGCATAAATCCTGTCGCCGCCGCCGCCCATCCGGAATAACTGTTGAGCATGGAGACAACAACCGGCATGTCGGCGCCGCCGATGGCCATGACCATGTGTACACCGAAAATGAAGGCTACTATGGTCATAATAATCAACGCAACGGTACCGCCGGGCATGCCATCGATGTTGGGCAGTATGCCGCCGCCCAATGCGGCGATCAGCGATGCATTACCGGCCGGATTATGCTGCAGGACAAACAGGATGCCCGCCCAGACGGCGATGATAAGCATGATCAGATTTATGAAATGGCGTGCCGGCAGCAGTACTGGTTTTCCCGAAATACGCGCCGATAACTTGCCAAATGCGATTACGGAGCCGGTAAAAGTCACAGCACCGATCAAAATACCCAGATAGGTTTCAATATCGTGAATGACCAGTGCGGAACCGGAATAATGGGTAAGAGTGTTGGGATCGAAATAGTTAGCATATCCCACGAGAACGGCTGCCATACCGACGAGGCTGTGCAGAATGGCGACGAGTTCCGGCATCTGGGTCATTTGCACGCGCAGAGCCAGCAGCAGACCGATTGTTCCGCCTATACCAAGTCCGACGATCAGAACTACAACGTTAGAAGTTATCTGTGTCAGCAAAGTAACCAGCACAGCTATAATCATACCGATGATACCGAATAAATTGCCACGGCGTGCTTTTTCCTGATCGGAAAGACCGCCCAGTGCCAGAATAAAGAGTATCGTAGCGCCCAGATAGGCGCAGGTAACAAGTCCTTTTATTTCTTCACTCATAGTATCCCCCTACTTCCTAAACATTTTCAGCATGCGCTGGGTTACGGCAAAACCACCGGTCGTGTTAATAAAGGTGATGGTAATGGCAACTGCGGCCAGAATCCAAACGACGGTGGTGGAACTGGAAATCTGAATCAGCGCTCCGATGATTATAATAGAAGATATTGCATTTGTTACGCTCATCAAGGGTGTGTGCAATGCCGGCTTGACATTCCAGATAACCATGTACCCCACAAAAATGGCGAGTACGAAGACCGTTAAATGGGTAAGAAATGCCGGAGGAGACGCATAGCCGATTCCGGCCAGTAATAACGCCGCAACAATTATAGTAGCCGCCAGTCGCCCCGGCGATGCTGGAGCGGAAGGTTCGCCATGTCCATGCCCGGCAGCCTTCTTGGTCACCGGTGCTGCCGCCGCTGCTGCCGGTTTCGGCGGTGCGGCGGAAAGTTTTGGCGGAGGAGGCGGCCATGTAATCTCACCTTGTTTGATTACCGTGGCTCCGCGAATGACTTCGTCTTCCATATTGACGTTAATTGCGCCATCTTTCCCGGGGGTTAAATCGGTAAACAAGTGGCGTAAATTGGTTGCATATAACTGGCTCGATTGAGTAGGTAACCGGCTCGGCAAATCGGTATAGCCGATAATGGTTACTCCGTGTTTCACAACAACTTTCCCCGCCTCGGTTCCTTCGCAGTTGCCGCCCTGTTCTGCAGCTAGATCAACAACTACGCTACCGGACCGCATGAGCTGCAGCATATCTTCGAGAATCAAACGGGGCGCCGGTTTTCCCGGAATCAGCGCCGTTGTAATAATTATATCGACTTCTTTGGCTTGCTTGCGGAAAAGCGCCATTTCCGCTTCGATAAATTCCTTGCTCATGACCTTGGCGTAGCCGCCTACGCCGGAACCGTCTTCTTTTATATCAACTTCGATGAACTCCGCTCCCAGGCTCTGTACCTGCTCGCGCACTTCCGGACGAGTGTCGAAGGCGCGTACAATGGCTCCGAGTCCTTTGGCGGCGCCGATAGCGGCCAAACCGGCTACTCCGGCTCCAATGATCAATACTTTGCAGGGCGGGATTTTCCCGGCGGCCGTGATCTGGCCGGTGAAAAATCGTCCGAAATGCTCGGCCGCTTCAATGACTGCACGGTATCCGGCCACATTGGCCATGGAGCTTAAGGCATCGCATTTCTGGGCGCGGGAAATGCGGGGAATGCATTCCATAGCCAGCACGTTGACTTTCTTCTGCTTCAATTGCTCCATCAGCGCCTGATTCTGTGCCGGCCAGATAAAGCTTACCAGCGTCTGATTCTCGTGCATGAGTTCCACTTCCTCCGGAGCAGGTGGTCGCACTTTCATAATGATATCTGCACTGCGCCAGATGTCGGCGGCGCTGGACAGAACCTCTACTCCCGCAGCGACATACTTGTCGTCGGCATAATTTGCTTCCTTCCCGGCATTGGTTTCAATGGCCAGTGTGAAGCCCAATTTTTTGAACTGCTCAGCAACTTCCGGTGTCAGAGCCACGCGGCGCTCTTGAGGATATATCTCCTTTGGTACGCCAATTTTCATCTTTAACTCCTTCTGTTGGTCGATAAAACCACTGTTATTTCTTCTTTTATATCTGCTTAAAATACTATTTTTAGCGCAGGCTTTATAGGATGACTTCTTTTATTTGTCAAGGAAATATTTTCCCGCAGAAATAAGCATTTGCGGTGCCTTTGCTGATAGAATTGGTGGTTGCATTGTTGCCTTGAATTAAGTTTGTCATCGGGCATGGACGATGTGATTTTCAGTGGCAGAAAATATAAACGGCGACATCTTCTGTATTTTATTGACAAGAATTTAAATTTCCTTATAGTCATTTTTCCGAAAGAAGTCTTAGAGGCAAGGAGAGAATGTATGACTCAGACATCGGTACCAAGCACGAAAGATTTTATCCGTGAAATCATTGACGAAGGTCTCCGGACAGGAAAACACGAAGGCCGCGTCGCTACCCGTTTCCCGCCTGAACCCAACGGCTATATCCATATCGGGCACGCAAAATCCGTCTGCCTCAATTTCGGCATCGCTGAACAGTATCAGGGAACGTGCAATCTCCGGCTGGATGATACCGACCCGCTGGGAGAATCCATGGAATACGTGGAGTCGATTATTCGCGATGTCCGCTGGCTGGGATTTGACTGGCACGAACGCCTCTTTTACGCCTCCGACTATTTTGAACGGATCTACCAGTTTGCCGTGGAACTGATCAAAAGAGGTGAAGCCTATGTATGCAGTTTGAATGCCGATCAGATCAGGGAGTATCGCGGAACATTTACCGAACCGGGTAAGGAGAGTCCATTCCGCAACCGCTCCGTGGAAGAGAATCTGGATTTATTTGCGCGCATGCGGCAGGGTGAGTTTGCCGACGGCGCCCATGTACTGCGCGCGAAAATCGATATGGCATCGCCGAATATCGTCATGCGCGATCCGATTATCTATCGCATCAAGCGCGAACCGCACTACCGGACGGGAACAAAATGGGTTATCTATCCGATGTACGACTTTGCCCACTGCCTTTCGGATGCACTGGAGGGTATTACCCATTCCATTTGTACGTTGGAGTTTGAGAACAACCGCCCGCTGTATGACTGGATTGTGGAGAGATTGATCACCGGCAACCGGCCGCAGCAGATTGAATTTGCCCGCCTGAATTTGAGTTACACGGTTTTAAGCAAGCGGCGGCTTATCGAACTTGTGCAGAAAGGGTTGGTACAGGGATGGGATGATCCGCGTATGCCCACCGTGACGGGAATGCGTCGCCGCGGCTATACGCCAGAGGCCATCCGGAATTTCTGTGCCGCTATCGGTGTGGCGAAAAACGACAATCTGATTGATGTGTCCCTTCTGGAGCATTGCGTACGCGAAGATCTCAATGAACACGCGCCGCGCGCCATGTGTGTTCTGCGGCCGCTAAAGGTCGTGATTGACAATTATCCGGAAAATCAGGTGGAGGAGTTCGAATTTGCCAATCATCCGCAAAATCCCGAGCTGGGAACCAGAAAAGTACCTTTCTCCAGAGTGCTCTATATTGAACGCGATGATTTTATGGAAAATCCTCCGAAAAAATACCATCGCCTGGGGCCGGCGAGAGAAGTCCGTCTGCGCAATGCCTACATCATAAAAATGGAAAGCATGGTAAGGAATGAGCAGACGGGAGAAGTTCTTGAATTGCATTGCAGTTATGATCCTCAAACGCGCAACGCGCCTCCGGCAGACGGCCGCAAAGTACCGGGTGTCATTCACTGGGTCTCGGCAGGCCATTGCATTCCCGCTGAGGTGCGCTTGTATGATCGTTTGTTCAGCATTGAAAATCCGGGAAGCGAAGAAGATTTCGTAAAGTTCTTAAATGATAATTCACTGGAAAGTATAACCGGCTGCCGGGTTGAGTCCAACCTCAAAAATGCCTTGCCGCTGAGCAAATACCAGTTTGAAAGACTTGGCTATTTCTGTGCCGACGAGAAGGATACGAAAGCGGACAGACTTGTTTTCAACCGGATTGTGGCGTTGCGGGATTCGTGGGCGAAGGTATCCAAGTGCTAAAAATGGCTGGGGAACAAGGATTCGAACCTTGATTAACGGAGTCAGAGTCCGGCGTCCTACCATTGAACGATTCCCCAGCAGGCATGCATAATCCCCGGCTTGCTGCCGGAAGCTGTTTGCATAAAGCGGGGTCTATATAATGCGATCGCTTTCTTATGTCAACAGATTTTCTGCGTTCTCCGTTCGGGTTATCGTCTGAACAGCGCGATGGCAGAGCCGTATTAAATAATTTTTTTCGTGATGAGGATAACCGCCAGATGTTCGGGCCCGTCGGTGCCTTTTGTGTGCCATTGACGGATGATTTTTGCCTGTCTGGCGTATTCCTCCGGTCCATTCTGAAAAGTCAGCGCAACAATCTCTCCCGTCTTCAGGGTTGATTTTAATCCGGCAGGGCGCACAAGATGCGCGCTTTTTTCAGATATATCAAGTATATTCATTTTTTCATTTCCCAGTTTTACCGACAATTCCTCATGCGGAAGCGCTCTGTTATGGGCACGGAGATCGCAGTGGGCACTTACGGATAAAGGTTTGACGATAATAGCGGGAAATCCGCGGCCGACGGTGACATATCCTTCGCAGATTTCGGTAATCAGCGCTCGAAAACCCATGCGTATTTGACGGTCTGTCTTTCTTATATAAGTTATGAAAATTGTTTTATTGATACATGTTTCGGCAAGCGGCGGTACGGTCTGCAGGAGAACAATTCTTTCATCAACAATTTCCTGGATGGAGGAATGTTTGATTACTCCTTGTTCGATAACAATGTCAACAGCCTGTCCTACATTAATTTCAGGCAAAGGTTCTCTCCGTTCCGATTGCTGGATCGAGTATAAGAGTGAGGGCATCGGATGTCAATGCTCTGATAATTGCAAAATAGCATGTATTTTATTATCGGTTGTGATAATAAAAAAATTAATGCTTGCGCCGACGGGAGTTGGAAACAATATTGGTGTTATGAAAATTCGCAGTATAGCTGTTGCTTTCCCCGCAGATAAAATCGACAATAAAACTATTGCTGCCTGGACCGGCGGCGATGAGAATTTTATCAGCAGCAAAATTGGCATTGAATCAAGGGCGTTTCTGGGTGCAAATGAATCCATGCTTGATTTGTCCCGCGCTGCCTGCAAAAATCTGTTCCAGCATAATGCCGGTCTCGACAAAAGCAACGTAGGTCTTCTTATTGTGGTAACACAGAATCCCGATCACAGGATTCCCCACAGTTCGGCGATGCTTCAGAATGCCTTGTCGCTGAATGTTAATACCGCCTGTTTTGATATTAGCCTCGGTTGTTCGGGATATGTCTATGCTCTTTCCGTTGCCCGGGCGTTTATGCTTGCCGAAAATATCAGGGACGGTATTCTGGTGACCTGCGATCCTTACTCGAAGGCAATGAGGAGAAAAGATTACGAAACGGTTAGTGTATTCGGCGACGCAGCTACGGCCACCTGGCTTTCTGCCGAAAAAGGCGCTGATATCGGGTCGCTTGATTACGGTACCGACGGTTCCGGTGCGCACCATTTGATGGTTAAAGCCGGCGGCAGCGCCTATCCACTTTCCGGCATCTGGAATGAGCAGAATAGCTTTTACGGCGGCGAAGATTTTTACCTGAGAATGAACGGGCGGGCTATTTTTAATTTCATGATGAAACGCGTTCCCGGCTCGGTTACTGCCTGTCTGCGGAAGAATGGACTGACGGCGGCGGATATAGATTATTTCATTTTTCATCAGGCCAGTAAGTATCTGATCGATAATCTGCGGCAAAGGATGGATTTGGAAAAAGAAAAGGTTCCGATCGAAATCAATGATTGCGCCAATACCGTTTCTTCATCCATTCCGCTTATGATCCATCGCTTCATGTCCAGGGGGTTGCTTGTGCATAAAACGATTCTTGTCTCGGGATTCGGCGTCGGCCTCTCCTGGGCGACGAATATTATCAGGTTCGGCGGTGATTGATGAATCAACAAGAGGCGATGAACTGCATCGGTGCCGCGCTGCAAAAAGTTCTGAAAAAAGACAGTTTGAAATTTGCCATGAATACCGACCTAGTCGGGGAGAAAATTCTTGATTCCCTCGACAGGCTAGTATTTTTGTTGGAGTTGTCCGAGTTGTGCTGGTGTTTCTGCTGGGTTATGGTTAGTGATTGTTGTGTCTGCTTGATCTCATTAGGGTTGTGCCTCTGGATGGTTGAGTGGTAGATTTAGTTCAGATGTGATATGATGTTGCTAT
>CAYYBK010000046.1:0-11001 GCA_964470015.1 uncultured Syntrophales bacterium | reverse complement strand
TTAGTACGGGCGCGGCGATCCGGTAGAGGCTGATGCCGTTGGCTTTCATGGCAATGATTTCACTGGACTTGGAAAGATTGCTGAAAGTCATTAAAGTCGCGAGCAGTACGGCTGCCGGCAGGATAAGAGAGATGATCATCGGAATGGAAAAGAGAAAATAGGAGGCCATCTGGGTAACTGTGGCATGATTGCTGAGAAACATTCTGATTTTTTCAAAGAAATCCACGATCAGATAGAGAGCGACGAAGGAAACGCTCGTGATGCCGAAGAATCTCAGAAATTCGCTGACTATGTATTTATCGAGCAGCCGCAAAATCGGAACCTCAATCCTTTATTTTTTTATGCCACAAGTATGTTCTTACCCTGTGCCAGGGAGATATCTCATGGTAAGCCATATAAAACATATAAATGCCCAGAACAGCGAAAACCAGATTCGGAGTCCAGACGCCGATCTCGGGAGTAAGCCGCCCCGTCTCCACCAGGCCTTCGCCGCCGATCCGCAATAAATAGTATAAGGAAACGATGATAATGCCAACAGCAAATCCGCGTGATTTCACGGCCCGGTGGCTTTTGATTCCCAAAGGCAGTGCCAGGATTCCGAAAAAAATGCAGGACAGTGGTATGGAAAATTTTTTGTGCACTTCAATCGCCAGTTCCCGGAACATCGCATCGTCAATGCCGGGTTTTTTCATTTTGCTGAGCAGCTCGCTCATCGTCATATCGGTGCTGCTCTTGGCGGTCTCGCTTACGCTGGCGATGGAATCGGTCATGTCCAGGTTGATGTCGTAAGTCTTGAAATCAATTTTACGGTAGTTTTTTAAATCCGGGCTGACCGTGTGGGTGGAACCGTTTTCCAGACGCAGTTTGACGGTGAAGGATTGCGGATCGGAGACAAGGAATGCTTTTTTGGCGATGGTGGTGTTTGTTTCGTTGACGATACGGTTGTCGGATACGATAACGCCCTCCATATAATCGCCTTCCAGAGGAATTTTTTCGGCATAAAGGATGATCCCCTTGAAGTCCGCATTGAAAATTTTCTCCTTGATGCCGATGCTGGCATTTTGTTGCGCGATGTCGAAGAGCAGGCGCTTGGTGGCGAAGTTGCTCTGGGGGACAAGAAAGTAGCTGATAATGATGGTAAAAACAAAAGTTATTAAGGAAGCGACGGCGACGGGAAGGTAAAGCTGGATTAAACTTATGCCGGATGCTTTCAGTACGGTGATTTCATTGTCGGAGGAAAGCCGGCCCATGCCGATCAGAATAGCAATCAGCAGGGCGATGGGAATTGTGAACATCATGAACGAGGGGAGGAGAAAAACAACGAGTTTGCTGATGGTAAAGGTACTGATGCCCTTGTTGACCATTAAATCCATGATCTGGAGTGTTTTTCCCATCAGCAGGACAAAGGTCAGCACAAATAAGATAATGATAAAAGGGAAGGCTATTTCCTTAAATATGTAACGGCTGATGATTTTGCGCATAATTTGTGCTTTGGTTTTTGGAGATAGCTAACATGTAATTATCATATTTCTCAAGTAAAACATGACGGTTTGATTAAAATAAAAAGTCCGGGAAACGGAAGAATTTCTTAATCTAATTGGAATGTTTTGTTGACAGTTACCGGTATTTTGCCTATATTCGCCGGGATTTCATTACCCTTATTCGTGAGCTTAGTCCGAGGAAGATAAAATATCAAATGCAAAAAAAATACATTTTGTTTCTGATACCTCTTGTCCTGTATGTCGGACTGCTCGGCAGTATGCCGCAGATGGAGCCTGATGAAGCACGGTACAGTCTGATTGCCTCAGCCATGAACGAATCGGGCAACTATGTAACACCGCACATCAAAAATACGGTTTATCTGGAAAAACCGCCGCTTGTTTCCTGGGTCACCGCCGTGTTTTTTAAAGTTTTCGGGGAAAGTGACTTTGCCGCACGCCTGTTTGCCGGTCTTTGCGCCTGCGGCTGCATTCTGCTGGTCTTTTTCATCGGCCGGCATTTCCGCGATGAAATAACCGGACTTTATGCCGCTGCAATTCTTACGGTTTCCTGTATTCATTTCTTCATCGGCCGGATCAATATTCTGGATATGCCGCTTACATTTTTCATCTGCCTTGCGATCTGGCTGGGCTATCTGGCGCTGGAAAAACAAAATCAAAAATATCTGTTCTATTTGTTTTATTTTGCCTGCGGTTTGACCTTCCTGATCAAAGGTTTGATCGGAGTTGTGTTTCCTTTTGCGATATTGATCATCTGGCTTATCTGTAATAATCAATGGCGCAAAATTCTGTCTTTATTTTCACCGGTCGGCATGGTGATTTTTCTGCTTGTCGTTTGCCCCTGGATCATTCTTGCGCAAAAGGAAAACGCCGATTTTCTCTGGTTCTTCTTTGTGCGGGAGCATTTTCTCCGCTTTACGACGGCAATGCACGGGAAAACGGAACCTTTCTACTTTTATTTGCCCATTGCCATTGCGGGTACAGTGCCGTGGTCTGTATATCTGATTAAGGCCTGGAGAAGCAAACATTCGCATGATTCATTTTTCAAGAACGGCGAAAATAAATTGCTGCTCGTCTGGTTTCTGTTCATTTTTTTATTTTATTCGGTATCTTCATCCAAACTGATTCCTTATATTGTTCCCGTCTTCATTCCGCTGGCGCTTTTTGCCGCTTGTATATTGAAAGATTATGAGGATGAACCCGCGGGTGCGGAATCGCCGTTGCGGAAAATCATTTATCGGATCATGCTGATTCTGCAATCGTTACTGGTTATTGCCGCGTTGATTGTCATCCCGTTTTTAAAGGTATTATTCCCGGAGAATGAAAAACTGGTTATTATGATTTCTCCTAACTGGTGGTTATATGTTATTTTACCGGTCATTGCTCTGATTCTGCTGACTTTTTTACCGGATCTGGTTTATCGCCGCTGGAAGCGCGGATGGTTTCTGACCATTTATCTTTTAGCGGCTTTGCTGCTGGGCGGCATGCTTTTTCCGCTCAATGATTTTCTTGCGCCTTACCGCAGCGCGAAAATCGTCCGGGAAGCCATCGCCCGGCATGTGCCGGCCGGGCAGGATTTTTATCAATACCGCGTCAATTTTTATGGTATTGATTTCTATAACAAGATACGCACGCCGCTTGTGGAGGATTTCGGGGAGCTGGCTGACGGCATGGCTAAACTTGCACCGGAAGAAAAAAAGCGTTATTTTCTTTCCGCGGGTGAGTTTTTCGAGTTATGTATGCAAAAAAAGGATATTTATTGTATAACGCAGCGGCAGAGAAGATTGAAGGAAATAACGGCGAAGATACCCCGGGTTCAGGTTCTTTGGGATAACGGGGCATTCTATCTGCTGCATATAAAAAATTATTAGAAAGCGGGAATAAAATTGCTGATCAGAAAAGATTTTTTACCGTTCAGCCGTCCCTCCATCGGCGAGGCAGAAATCGCGAAAGTTGTGACCTGCCTGAAGTCGGGCTGGATTACGACCGGTGCGCTGGCTAAAGAATTTGAAGAAGAATTCTGTGCCTTGACAAAATCCTGGCATGCGATTGCCTTGAGCTCGGCAACGGCGGGAATGCATCTGGCATTGTCGGCGCTTGATATTGGTCCGGGCGATGAGATTATTACGCCCTCGCTGACTTTTGCCTCGACGGTGAACATGATTGCTTTACGCCGGGCGCAGCCGGTATTCGTTGATGTTGATTACGGCACGCTGAATATCAGAGCTGAGTTGATCGAAGAAAAAATTACTTCCCGGACGAGGGCGATTATTCCGGTGCATTTTGCCGGAGCGCCGGCAGACATGGATAAAATTAACCAAATCGCCCGTAACTATAATCTTACCGTCATCGAGGATGCGGCTCATGCCGTGGGGACTTATTATAAAACGGTGCATGCGGGCGGCTTTGGCAATATGGCTATCTTCTCCTTCCATCCGATAAAAAACATAACAACAGGTGAGGGGGGAATGATTACGCTGAATGATCCCCTGCTGGAGAAGAAAATCCGCCTGTTGCGGTTTCACGGCATCGAACGGGATGCCTGGAAACGCTACGGTAAAGGCGGCAACCCGGCTTATGACATAGCCGAGCCAGGGTATAAGTATAATTTGCCGGATGTGCTTGCGGCTATAGGTTTGGCGCAGTTTGCCCGCTGGCCGGAATTGAATCGGCAGCGTTCTTATCTGGCGAAATTATACAACGACAGACTGCAAAATATTCCCGGCATTGATTTGCCGCAAGTTCCGGCCTATGATCATGTTCATCCCTGGCATCTATACGTTATCAAGGTGGCTGGAATGGACCGTGATGAATTTATGACCAAACTGGCCGATTACAATATCGGATACGGGCTGCATTTCCCCCCGGCGCATTCCCTGAAATACATCCGGGAGCAATACCCCGTGCCAAGCGGTTCGCTGCCGGAAACGGAGCGGGCGATGGGAAGGATTATATCGCTGCCCTTATTTCCGGATATGCAGGAGAGCGACATCCAGTATGTTTGTGATGCAATAAAGGAGATTGTTAATCATGGCAGATAATGTCCAGGTTGCAATTGTCATCCCGGTTTATAATGAAGAGCAGAATCTCCGGGTGCTGCTTGACCGCCTGTTGCCGGTGATGCAGGGATTGGGAAAAAGTTTTGAAATAATATTCATTGATGACGGCAGTCATGACAATTCCCTGCATCTTTTGAAGGAATTCGCCCGCGGGGAGCACGTTAAAGTTGTGGAACTGACGAGAAACTATGGGCAGCATGCGGCGATTATGGCCGGATTTTCCGCATGCCGCGGTGACATTGTGATCACCATGGATGCCGACCTGCAGAATCCGCCGGAAGAGATTCCCCGCATGCTTGAGGTCATGGAAGAGGGCGATTATGACGTCGTCGGTTCGATTCGCCGCGGCCGCCAGGATTCTCTGCTGCGCATCTTCCCGTCCAAGATTATTAATATTGTGGCCCGGAAAATTACCGGCGTAAAAATGCATGATTGGGGATGCATGCTGCGCGCCTACCGCCGTGCCGTCGTGGAGCGCATGATTCAATGCCATGAGCATGCGACCTTCATCCCTGCGCTTGCTACTGTATTCGGTAAGCGTGTTACGGAGATAGAAGTTGGTCATGAGGAAAGGCATGGCGGCAAGTCCAACTACCCCCTGCGGAAATTGATTAATCTGCAGTTTGATCTGGTTGCCTCTTTTTCCGATTTTCCGATCAAGTTGATCATGTATGGCGGAATTTTTCTGTCTATTATGGGCGTTTGTTTCGGTGTTGTGCTGGCGGTGGCCCGTCTCGCCTACGGTGCCGCCTGGGCGGCGGAAGGTGTGTTTACATTGTTTGCCATCCTGTTTGTCTTTGTCGGTCTGCAGTTTTTCGCCCTCGGCGTGCTAGGTGAATATATCGGCCGGATATATCTGGAGGTTCGCAGACGGCCGGAATACGTTATTGAAAATATTCATTCCGCGAAAGGGAAAGATAATCATTGAAAGCGGTCGTATTTGCCTATCACAATATGGGGATTGCCGGACTGGAGGCGCTGTTCCGGCACGATTATGAAATTGCCGCCGTATTCACTCATGAAGATGATCCGCTGGAAAATTGCTGGTTCGGTTCGGTCAATCAATGGGCGGAGCAGAGAAATGTGCCGGTTTTTACGCCGGAAGAAATCAATTCCCGCAAGTGGCTGATAAAAATCGGCGAGTTCCAGCCGGATGTCATATTTTCCTTTTACTACCGGAAAATGATCAGCAGCGAAATTCTTGCCGTTCCCGCACAGGGGGCCTTTAATCTGCACGGGTCGCTGCTGCCGGCGTACCGCGGACGTTGTCCCGTGAACTGGGTTTTGGTCAACGGCGAAACGAGAACCGGCGTTACGCTTCATTATATGATTGAGAAACCGGATGCCGGTGATATTGTCGGACAGAAAGAAGTGGCTATTGACATCAAAGACACAGCAGAAACGTTATACGATAAATTATGCCGGGCGGCGGCTGCGCTGCTGGATGATTTGTTGCCGCTGATTAAAAAAGGCCGGATACCGCGCCGGAAGCAGCCACTGCACGAAGGAAGTTATTTCGGCGGCAGAAAGCCGGAAGACGGACGCATCGACTGGAGCAAAAGCGCCGGTGATGTTTATAATTTGATCCGTGCCGTTACGAAACCTTACCCGGGGGCTTTTGCCTTCGTGGATGATAATGAGAAAGTTATTATTTGGTGGGGAGAGCCGGCCGCGGCAGTGAATGAAGGCACCCCGGGTGCCGTAAGTTTTACCGGCGATAACGTTCTTATCCAGACGGCGAAGAATGCTATAAGGCTCGCGGATATCGAAATAAACGGGAAACGTATTTGCAAGGAAAAAATATTCCATTATTTCAAAAACGGGAAAGTGAGCATATTAAAATGAAAATATTGATCCTGGGTGTAAACGGTTTTATCGGGCATCATTTAGTTAACAGAATCCTGGCGGAGAAGGAAGACTGGATGGTTTACGGAATGGACCTTGGTTCCGACCGCCTGGGCAGAGCTCTCCATGACCAGCGGTTCAACTTTCTGGAAGGCGATATCGGCATCAATAAAGAGTGGATCGAGTTGCAGATTAAAAAATGCGACGTCGTTATTCCACTTGTTGCCATTGCCACGCCGAAAATGTATGTCGAGGACCCGATCGCCGTTTACAATCTTGATTTTGAAATGAACGTTAATATCATCAAGCAGTGCGTCAAATATCATAAGCGAGTGGTGTTTCCTTCCACTTCGGAGGTTTATGGTACATGCACCGATCCGGAATTTAAGGAGGATGAGAGCTTCCTTGTTGTCGGTCCGATCAATAAAGAACGCTGGATTTATTCCTGCTGTAAACAGCTTCTGGATCGCGTGATTTACGGGTACGGAACCAGGGGGCATCTGGAGTTCACGCTCTTCCGCCCATTTAACTGGGTTGGTCCGCGGCTGGATTCGCTTTATGCGGCGAAAGAGGGCAGCTCGCGGGTTGTTACCCAGTTTATCGCGGAACTGCTTATGCGGCGGCCGATCAATCTCGTGGACGGAGGCATGCAGAAACGGTGTTTTACATATGTTGATGACGGGATTTCCGCCCTGATGAAAATTCTGGAAAATAAGAATGATGTCTGCAAAAACCAGATTATCAATATCGGCAATCCCGCTAACGAATGCTCGGTAAAGGAATTGGCGCAGATATTAAAACGGCTTTTTCAAGATCATCCGGAGCATAAGGCTGATAAATACTATTCCGAAATCGTAGATATTTCCGCCGACAATTATTACGGCAAGGGTTATCAGGATATTTATACCCGCAAGCCAAGCATTGAAAAGGCCAGAAAACTTTTGCAATGGGAACCGCAAATCGGTTTGGAAGAGTCGCTGCGCCTGACGTTGAATTCCTTCTTAGAGGAAAATAAAGGCATCAGCTGAAGTAAAACAGATTACCGGACGACTTTGACCTGAATACCATGGGCATGCTGGGATTGAAAATCGATGTTGATACTTATGAAGGCATGAAAAAGGGCGTCCCCCGGCTGTTGAGCACTCTGCAGGAATTCAATGTCCGGGGAACGTTTTTTCTCAGCATTGGGCCGGATAATTCGGGACGGGCTGTTTTGCAATTGATAAAAAATCTTCTGTTTCTCAGAAAGATGCTGCGGACAAACGCCGCTGCACTCTACGGCTGGAAAACGGCGTTTTACGGCACGCTGCTGCCGGCGCCCTTGATTGCCCTTTCTTTTCCGGATATTGTTCACAAGATTGTTGCCGCAGGTCACGAGGTGCAATTCCATGCCTGGGATCATCGCCGCTGGCAGGACGAACTTGGAGCCAAGACGGAACAATGGCTGCGTTCCTGGTTTCAGCATGGTATCGAAGGTTTTACTAAACTGACCGGCCACAAGCCGACGGCTTTTGGCGCTCCTTCCTGGGTTATCGATGACCGGGTACTCGATATAATCAAGGATTTGCGCTTTGAATATGTGAGCTGCACCCGAGCCAAGAAGCCTTTTTTACATGCGACTGCCGGGGTTCTGGAAATACCCTCCGATCTGCCCTGCTTTGAAGAGCTGGAGGCAGAAAAAAGTGTATCCATTCTCGCCGGTTTAATTAAAGACGGCGCCGACCATGTGCTGCCCGTACATGCCGAAGTAGAGGGCGGTATCTTTAACGGCAAATTCAGGGAACTGCTCCGCAACATTCTTGGCGGCGGAGTGCAAGCGGTGCCGCTGGCGGCGATCAAAGATAAGTTACTGTCCGAGCCGATTCCGGCGCGCAAATATAAAATGGAATTGCTTTGCGGCCGCCATTCGGCCTGTGCCGTCTAGCCGTGCGATGAAAGCCGTAATCAGTACAAAATGCAGTGGTAAAAAATGCGTCTGGATTTGGTAAAAAATAACTGCTACATTAATCCAAAATTTAATTGGTGGAAGCAATGGGGCGCTGGATAATAATTGCGGGAATCGTTTTGGTGGTGATCGGAGTAATCCTGCACTTTGCTCCCTGGCTGGTGAACTGGTTTGGTAAATTGCCGGGAGATATCAGGATTGAGAACGGCCGCACGAGAATATTTATACCGATTACATCCATGCTGTTGATCAGCGTAGTGATAACCCTGCTGATTAATTTGTTCCGGCGTTGGTAAATAAAGTAGAGAAGGGAATATGAACTATGATCAATGAAAAACTGGTCCGTAACATCGAAGAACATGGAACATTCCGGAGTAACTGGCAGAGCAAGGAGGCGATCCTGCGGGACATCGGCTTCAGCTTCGGCAAAAAGGCGGATTACGCTATTATTATGGGCTGCGTGCAGCCGGAGATGATGCCGGACGTGATTAAATCGCTAAAAAAGCTGTTGGATCGCCTGGGAATCAGCTATACGCTTCTGGCGAAGGAGTATTGCTGCGGATGGCTGGCTTTCGGCCAGAAAGCCGTTATGGATAAAGACGATGAAGATATTAACCGCAGCAAGGAGTTGTCCCGCCGATTTATCCGTGGTAATTTTGAACAGGCGGAAGCGCTGGGTGTAAAGGCCATCGTCTTATTTTGTGGTGCCTGTGAACCAAGTTATACGAATATGGCTGCCGAGACGAAACTGCCGGTGATTTCCTACAGCGATCTCATTGCAGAATATTTTCACAAGGGAAAGCTCGATATGGAGCTGGATTATTATCCCGGTTGTTACCGTTTCCGGCGGCGGATTACCGATAAGCCTGTGGATATTGAAGCGGCGAAACGCCTGCTCGGCAAAGTCGCGGGGATAAAAGTCAATGAACCGGACAGCAATCTGTGCTGCTACATTCCGCCGCACATGGATAAACTTACACAGAGCTTTGCCTCAAAAAATATTGTGACGATTTGCACCGGCTGCTATCATAATCTGCGCAGGAATCTGAAAGAGAAAAACGAGTATCGTGTTTGGATGCTGCCGGAAATTCTGCTCCAGGCGCTGCCGGAGTAAAATTCAAAGCAAAGACTTTCACTTTACGGAACTTAATCTTTTTTGATCCAGTTTTTTCCGCCAAGGATGCGTGCGACCAGCATGCCGGCGACATTATCGCCGGTGGCGTTGAGCATTGTTGCCGGAGCATCCACCAGCGTTCCGATCAGCGTGATGATCGGAAATGCTTCAATGGGGAACCCGTAGAGCGAAATGATCAGCAATTCGCCGATTGTCCCGCCGCCGGGAATGCCGCTGACCACAACACCGGTCAAAAGAGCAATTCCCAGTGCGGTAAAAATTGTTCCCGCTCCGGTGAAATCCATCTGAAATAAACCGAATAAAAAAGCTATTTTCAAAACCGCCGCCAGGCAGGAACCTTCCATGTGAATCGTGGCGCCGATGGGAATTACCACTTCGCGGATGTCTTTCGGTATGCCGGCTTTTTCGGCGGCGGCCAGATTAGCGGGAATTGCGGCCATGCTGCTGCCCGTAGCCAAAGCCGTGAGCGCCGGCGGGACAATGTTTATCCAGAATCTGCGCACTGCAGTTGTCTTGCCGGCGATAAAGACATAGATGCTAAAGGCAATAAAAAAATACGCCACGGCAATGGGGTAATATAAAAGCATGGCCTTCATATAAGATCCGAGCAATTCCGCGCCGAATACACCCACCAGATAAGCAAAATAGGCGCACAGGCCGATCGGCGCATAATACATGATGAAATCTATGAGTTTCATCATGACGGCGGAACCGGAGGCAAGAAAACGGGAAAAAAGCATTCCCTTCTTCCCGGATGCGGCGGCGGCAAGGCCGGTTAAAAGAGAAAAAATAATCAGCGCCAGCATGTATTTTTTGGAGATGATATCCGGGAAGTCCCCGACAGTAAAAGCCTTGACTATTTGTGCGGATGTGTCGAACTGTTCAATATTTACAGCCGCTTCCAGATTTATATTTACCCCCGCCGCCGGCGGATAGAACTGCACGCCGCCGAGCATGATTAATGAAGCAATGAGGCCGGTCGCAACAAAAACCAGCAGCATTGCCGATATGATTTTACCGAGACGGCGGATATCACTCATGGAAGCAACCGCAGAGGAGATGGAAAAAAAGACCAGCGGAACGATGGCTGTAAAAAGAAGGTTAAGAAAAATATCTCCGAACGGTTTGAACATAACAGCTTCTTTTTTATAGATTATGCCGAGAAGAGATCCGGCGATAACTGCTATGATCAGGATCAGGGAAAATCCGTAAGAGCGGATAAGCGGCGGCAGTTTGATTGTCATGCTTTTCATTCAATTAGGAAGTCAAAATAAGTGTCGGGATAGGGCTCGTTATTCAATGTATAATGCCACCACTCTTGATCGAAATTCCGGAAACCGTGCTTCGTCATCAGCGATTTCAGCAGCAGCCGGTTGCTTCTCTGTTGGGGAGCGATGCTTTTATTTTCCGTATGGGATCTTTCGTGAAAGCAGTCAAAGCCGGTGCCCATGTCCATGCTGTTGTCGCCGAAACGCTCACCCTGCGGCAGATAACAGCGGGATAATTTTTGTCCGGGCC
>CAYYBK010000045.1:0-11061 GCA_964470015.1 uncultured Syntrophales bacterium | reverse complement strand
GCAACTCGTAGTCGAGGGGCTGGCGATCGGGGCATGCTACGGGATGTTCGGCGTCGCCGTTGCCATCATTTATAAAACATCCGAAGTCGTGAACTTCGCCCAGGGGGAAATGGGCATGATTTCGACATTTGTCGCCTTTCATGTTCTGACCGTTTACGGCATCCCCTTCTGGCTCGCCTTTATCATGACTATGCTTTTTGCCGTCTTTCTCGGCATCCTCATTGAAGTCTGTTTTTTAAATCCTGCAAAAACACCCAGCGTACTCGGCCTGATTATCATTACGCTGGGCGCCGAGATGCTGCTCATGGGCATCGCCGGCTGGAAATGGGGCGCCGAGCAAAAAGATTTTCCCTTTTTGCTGTCGGTTCAGAAGTCCGTTGAAATATTCCCCGGCCTGGTGCTTAACGAATGGTCCATCGGAGTATTTGTCCTTTCCGGTCTGCTGATGCTGCTGCTCTACCTTTTTTTCCGCTTTTCCCGGCTGGGCGTCGCCATGCGGGCCACGCAGCAGAACGTCAACGCCGCCAAAGTCATGGGCATAAAAGTAGAACGGGTATTTTCCATCACCTGGGCCATGAGTTCGCTGATCGGTGCCATCGCCGCCATGTTTTTTGCCGCCCGCTCGGTGCTTGATCCTAATTTTATGATGGAACCTTTCATGCGGGCCTTTGCCGCGGCTGTTTTGGGCGGACTGACCAGCATCCCGGGAGTGGTCATGGGCGGATTGATCCTGGGAATCATCGAAAACTTTTTCGGCTATGCCTGGCCGGAGTGGAAACCGATTGTTGCCTTCATCGTCATCATCATCGTCATCACCGTGCGGCCGAGCGGATTATTCGCGAAACATTACATTAAAAAAGTATAGCGGACGGTATCTTCGCATGAAGATGATTGATTATAAAAGATCGAAACAAAAGAAGCTGATAATGATCGGCGGCATCCTTCTGGCGGCTGTTGCCGCTATACTCATCGGTGGAGATACGCCGCTTAACGGAATAGAATTCCTCTTCGAGCGGCCGGCCATCGAACAAGCCGCCGGCGCTTATTTTCGGGCGGAAATGGAGCATAATCTGCCGCAGGTTTACGCGCGCCTCGCCCCCTCGTCGCCGTACAAGCGGGCGCACAACTATCAACAGTTCCTGCAGGATGTCGCGGATTCACCGGTCCGGATCCAAACTTACCGGATCGTCGATATTTACCGCTTCCGCAATAACGATAACAAAGCAATCTATCCGGCGGTGGAAAAATTGGTGCAGGTGGAGGTGGACGTGGATTTATATTTTCAGGATACAGGCGGCAGGAACTCTTATAATTACTGTTTTACTTTTCTCAGGGAAAAAGGCGTGTGGTACAAAGGATGATGGCCGCAAGAACGGGGTGCTTACGGACCATCGCTGATAATTTTATTGATTGCAGGCAGAAGATGAAAAAAGGAGGACATTTATGAGAAAAGCTTTAACCGGAGTAATTGTTTTATGCGCTGTTTTTCTGGTAATGCTTCCGGCATTTGCCGCCGGTAAACCGGGATTTGATTCCAAGGAAATAAGAATCGCCCAGTGGGGTCCGCAGACGGGACCGGCGGCGCCTTGGGGGTCGGTAGCCAGAGGAAGTGACATTCTTTTTAAAATCGTCAACGATGAAGGCGGTATCAACGGCCGCAAGATCAAATATTTTATCCGCGACGATCAGTACAATCCCGCTCAGACCAAAGCCGTGGTCAAGGAACTGGTGGAGCGCGAGGGTATTTTCGCCTTCGTGGGCGGTGTCAGCGCCGCCGGCGGACTAGCCGTAAAGGACTATCTGGCGGAGAATAAAATCATCTGGGTGGGACCGTCCACGGCCATCAACGATTACGTGTTCCCCGTTAATCCCTATCTTTTTGCCGTTTACCCGCTTTACGAAGATGAGGCCAGCATTCTCACCAAATATGTAGTCGAAAAACTCGGAGCAAAGAAGATCGCTTTTTTGTACCAGAACGACGCTTATGGCAAGAGCGGGCTGGCGGGCTGCAAGGCACGCATGGACGCCCTGAAAATGAAACTGGTGGAAGAATTGACGGTGGAACCGGGCGAGAAGGATCTCTCTTCCCAGATGATGCGCCTGAAAAATTCCGCAGCCGATGTGGTCATTATGTGGGTTAATCCGACTTCCGCCGCCATCGCGCTGAAAACTTCCGCCACGATCGGTTTCAAGCCGCAGTGGGTATCTTCCAATACGCTGTCCGACTATACGCTGATGAACAAGATCACCGGTGGGCTGTGGGAGGGGGTCATTACCGGAGCATTCAGCCTGCCGCCCAATTCCGACAATCCGCTCATGACTAAATACCGGGAAGCGGCCCAGAAATATGCCAAGGAGGAACGCTGGGGAACATTTTACATGGCGGGCATCCTTTTTGCCGAACCGCTGGTGGAAGCCCTGAAACTCGTCGGACCGAAGCTGAGCACGGAAAGCGTCCTTAATCAGCTTAACTCGATGAGGAATTTCCAGGGTCTTGGCCCCATGATCAACTGGTCGCCGAAAGTTCACCAAGGCTCCGATTCCGTCCAGATCCAGAAATGCGGCCCAAATTCCAGCTACATTGTACTGCAGGACTGGACAGCCAACGAACTGGCCACCTGGAAGGAGAAAAAATAACATAAATACGGGCGGGGCGAAGCCCCGCCCCCTCTTTTGAGCCGGCACAGCGGAGTTCTCGCATATGACGCATTTAAAAATCGAAAACCTGAGCATTTCCTTCGGCGGCATCAGGGCGGTTCAAAACGTCAGCTTTGAAGTCCCCCATAACAAAATATTATCAATCATCGGCCCCAACGGCAGCGGGAAAACTACTATTTTCAACATGATCAGCGGCATTTACAAACCAAAGACGGGCAGAATCCTTCTCGACAACGAGAACCTGGTCGGCTTCCGGCCGGATAAGATCGCCCGTATGGGTATTGCGCGCACCTTTCAGAACATTCAGCTTTTTGGCAATGCCAGCGTTATGGACAATCTGATGCTGGGAAGGCACATTCACATGCATACCGGAATTCTCAGTGGTGCTTTCATGTGGGGAAGGCGCTCCGGAACCGCCCGCGAAGAAATAAAAAACCGGGAAATCATTGAACGTATTATCGACTTTCTCGATCTTCAGTCGTTGCGCAATCAGTTCGTCTCCAGCCTGCCTTACGGCAAGCGCAAGCTTGTGGAACTTGGACGGGCATTGGCGCTGGAGCCGAAAGTTCTCCTGCTGGACGAGCCTTCCGCCGGTATGAATACCGAGGAAAAGGAGGATCTGAAGATCTGGATCAAGGATATCCAGGATGATTATCAGATGACCATCCTCTTAATCGAACATGATATGAACATGGTTATGGGCATCTCGGACTGGATTCTGGCCATCAGCCAGGGAGTGAAAATAACGGAAGGAACGCCCCGGGAAGTCCAGAAACATCCGGATGTAATAGCCGCCTACCTGGGTGAGGAGGAATGATGCTCTCGGTAAAAAATATTGAAACCTGGTACGATTTGATCCGCGCCCTCTATGGAATTTCCTTTGAGATCAAAGAGGGATCTATCGTGGCTCTGCTCGGCAGCAACGGAGCAGGCAAAACCACCACGCTGAAAACGATCATGCGTCTGCTGGATTCCGATCAGCCGGAAAAAGGCGTCATCGAGTTTATGGGCAAGAGGATCGACCGGATGGACACGGAAGAAATTGTGCGCCTGGGAATCAGCTACGTGCCGGAAGGGCGGGAGGTGTTTTCCGAACTGACGGTGATAGAAAATATTCTTATGGGAGCTTATACCCGCCGCGACAAGCAGGGCATCAGGGAAGACGTCAGGGCCGTGCTGCGGCAGTTTCCCATCCTGCGGGACAGGGAAAAGCAGGTCGCCGGCCATTTGAGCGGCGGTGAGCAGCAGATGCTGGCCATCGGCCGCGCCCTGATGAGCCGCCCGAAATTACTGATGCTCGATGAGCCGTCTTTGGGGCTTTCGCCTCTTTTGACCAAAGAGATATTTAATATCATTCAGAACATCAACAAGCAGGGAGTAACGATACTGCTTGTGGAACAAAATGTAAATATGGCCCTGAAATACGCCGATTATGCTTTCTTGATGGAAAACGGCCGGATCGTCCGGGCTGATAAACCGGAAGTGCTCAGAGAAGACAACGACGTCAAGGAGTTTTACCTGGGCATTGCTACCGAGACTTCGGTAAAAGGCTACAAGCGTTACCGGAGAAAGGTGAGATTCAGATAAATATTATGACTGCGGACGGGATAAAACAGATGGAAGAAAATATTCAGACACTGCCGCAAAGTCTCCGGGCTCTCGTAAGAAAACAGCCCGATCGAATCGCCATGCGCCGCAAGGATTACGGCATCTGGCAGGACATCACCTGGCGCGAATATTACGATAATGTCCGGAATGTCGCCATGGGTCTGCATGCCCTGGGAGTAAAGCGCGGTGATCACGTATCCATTGTCGGTGAAAATAAACCCGAATGGCTCTATTCGGCAATGGGGGTGATGTCGCTGGGCGCTACTTTCGTGGGCGTTTACACGACCAACCCGGTAGCCGAATGCGAATACGTAGTGGGGCACTCCGAATCGGTGGTCTTCTTCTGCGAAGACGAGGAACAGTTCGACAAGGCCCTGGCTTTCCGGGAAAGAACGCCGCATCTGAAAAAAACGGTGGTCTGGGACATGGAAGGATTGAAACACTTTGCGGACCCGATGCTCATAAGCTTTGACGATCTGCTTGATCTGGGCAGACGGACCGACCGGGAAAATCCCGGCATGTTCGAAGAAATTGTGAGCCGCGGCAGCGCCGATGATGTCGCCTCGATAATTTATACATCAGGGACGACCGGACCGCCAAAGGGGGCGATGATCGCTCACAAGAACTATTTGTGGATTGGCCGGCAGAATGAAAAAATAACAAAAATGACCGCTGACGATGAAACTATTTCTTTTCTGCCGCTCAATCACGTATACGAGCAAATATTCGATCTCATGATGCATATGCGGTCGGGTCATATCGTGAACTTTACCGAAAACACAGATACGCTCATGACCGACCTGCGCGATGTTTCTCCGACGCTGTTCCATGCTGTGCCGCGGATATGGGAAAAATATTATTCGGCTATCGTCCTCAAGATGGCGGACGCCACGTGGTTGAAAAGAACTTTCTTCGGCAGCGCATACAAAATCGGTTCCCGCTACAACACCTGCAAACTCGCCAAAAAACCAATTCCCGTTTATCTGCGGCTGGGCTACCGGCTGGCCTATTTTGCCGTTTTCCGGAAGCTCAAAGAAAGGCTTGGTTTCGACCGGGTCAGGTTGGGTTTTTCGGGAGCCGCCCCCATCTCGCACGAAATACTTAAATTTTTTCAAAGTATCGGCATCCCTATCCGCGAGGGTTATGGACTCACCGAGACCACTGGAATCACGCACATCTCCGATGAGGAGCATTTCAAACTCGGCACGGTCGGCCGCAGCCTGCCCGATTCCGAGGTGAAGATTGCCGAAGACGGCGAGATATTGATCAGACACGGCGGCATTTTCCGGGGATATTTCAAGGATGAAGAACATACCGCAATGGCTCTCGAAGGCGGCTGGTTTCACACCGGCGATGTAGGTGAAATTGATGCGGAAGGTTATTTAAAAATTACCGACCGCAAAAAAGACCTGATTATCACTGCCGGGGGCAAAAACATCGCCCCCCAGTATATTGAAAATCTGCTCAAATTTTCTCCTTACATCGCGGACGCCGTAGTTATCGGCGACAGACGCAAATACATTACGGCACTCATCGTGATCGATGAAGAAAATGTAATCAAGTACGCGCAGGACCACAAAGTGCAATACACGACTTTTGCCAGTCTGACCCGCACGGAAGAAGTAATCAAACTCATAACTGAAGAAGTGGACAAGGTAAACCGGCAGGTTTCCCGGGTGGAAAACATCCGTAAATTCCGTCTGCTGGACAAAAAGCTTTATACCGAAGACGGGGAGGTTACTCCGACCATGAAAGTAAAGCGCAAAGCCATCAACGCCCAGTATGGCGATCTTATCGAAGAGATGTACCGGGATAATTAGCTTGTAAACGCGAATTTACAGCCGACAGGCGGATGCTTCTCTCCTGCATCAACCCGACGAATCGATTTTTTTACCTAAAAATGGTTCAAAATGATACCATTCAAATGGATTCCGGCGAACTGCCTTTTCCAGCTCATCGGCATAATACTGTGCGGATGCCCGCACCGCCCGGCCACGGTCGGCCCGGGAAGCGGCTTTTACTTCCCGCCCCGGCGACATTGTTATATGGTATTTTTGCGGACCGGTCTGACTGATAAAAAAGGTAAAAAGCGGAGCACCCGAGAGCAGCGCAAAAATATGGGGAATATCGGGCAGATGAACTTCATGCCCCAGAAAACGGACGGGAACGGAACGCTGTTTGCCCCATAGACGGTCGCCGGTTAAAGAAACGATCCCACCCTGCCGCAAAAAATTTACGCCTTCGATAATTGCAAACGGCGAACTTCCGTCAATGGCCGTCGCCACTATTTTTACTCCGGTCTGCGCCAGAGATTCTTTCTGCAGCCGTTCAATCTGCTCTTTGTGCTTTTCACCCAGATAAAGCATAAACGGAAATCCTTTGCGGTTTAGTTTCTGCGCCGCCAGTTCCCAGTTTCCGATATGCGACATGACGACAATGGCGCCGGTCCTTTTTTCCATGGCGTCCTCCAGGTATTCCCATCCTTCTTTGGTAAATTCCACGGCATCCCTCTCGGAATAAATAAAGCGATCCAGGAACACATCGGTAAAGTTATGGTACTGCCGCCAAACGCACAATAAATGATAAAAAAATCCTTTTTGGGGAAATAGCGCCTGATAAAATTTCCGGCTTTGGGCCACCCGCACCGGGAAAAAAAGGAAATAGCCGGAAGCGATAAACCAGGAGAAAACGGTAAAAAACCACAGCCCGAAATGACGGGATAAGAAGATTGCTAATCTGTACGAATATTTTTTCATCGGAAAAGCTCTGTGCGTCTTAAAGGTTCAGGAAGCATTAGTTTCTTGCTTCATCCGGTAGCGGTTTAAAATCTTCATCTTTTTTGCCAACAAACCATTTTTCTTCCACGGCGGCAGCCGCTGCAGCGTAAACCGCAACCGTGAAACCGACGGAAGCCATAAAGGCGGTGATTTCTTTTTCGCTGCGGAACCGCTCGGGAGTATGGGTGATGCGCAGGCGGAAAGATTCGATCCGGCGCCTCCAGGGCATTTTTTTACGCGCCGGGACCGTTGCACGAATCAGCAATCTTCCTCCGGCCGGTAATTTCCGGAAAATACGCCGTAAAACGAGCTGCAATTCCTCGTCGGAAATCAGATGCAGCATATCCAGCATAAGGACAGTATCGGCTTCGTCTGCCTGATGCGGCAGATCGGGCGCCCTACCCTCTTCCACGGCGCCACGATCACCGATGACATAGGAAGCAATACGCACTCTTTCCTTATCCGGTTCCAATCCGTACACTTTCGCTTCCGGATAAAGTTCCAGCAGCCACACCGCCGGTACACCGTAGCCGCAGCCTATATCGATTATGCTGCGGGGATTTTGCACATATTCGGCGAGCTCCTGAAACATCGGATCAATCATCATTTTAAACCGGGCAAAAAGACGCGGATAAGCGGGCAGGCGCCGGTAACGCAAAACGGCACGACGCAAATGCTCTTTGGAACCGGCATTGAGCGGCCCGGCCGGGAAACGAAACGGCGCATATAGTTTCTTCAGAAATACGGGCAGGATAAAATACGCTCCCAGGACGGAATAACCGATGCCGATCAGTGAGGTGACGCCGATGCTGTGCAAAAGGGAATGACGGGCAAAAGCGAGCACTCCGAAACCGATCAGCGTCGTGAAGGCGGCGATGAATATCGCCATTTTCGCGGTGTTCATCGCCGGATGGTTTTCATCACGGTAGCGCTGGTAAAAGCAGACATAATAAATAGAGTAATCGATGCCCATGCCCATGATGACGACCCAGAGCATGATACTCGGGATATCCAGCGGATGACCGATCAGTTTCAGTGTTCCCAGGGTTGACACCAGCGCAAAGGCAATAGGCGTCAGCACGGCTATCGACAAAAGCCAGTCCAGGAAATACAAAAACACAACCACTACGATACCGGCACTGGAAATCAAGGCCATCTCCAGAAATATATTTTTGAGAAAGTCGCCTAGTTTTCTGTTGAACAAACCGGCATCGAATATTTTTTCCCCGCCGCGCTGAACAATCCGGGAGAAAAAATCCTCGGCATCGTAATTTTTGCCGGTTGTCAGAAGGCTCAATTGCGCATAACCGGTCGCACCCTTTGTGATGCCGAAAAAATCAAAATATTTTTCCGGTATCTCTTTGGCCGGCAATTTTTTATTGCCGATGGTTTCCCAAAACGGCCCAAAGGCGTCAAAAGCAAAACCCGTTTCTTCTGCCGCTTCCTGCATGTCCCGATTTAATTTGGCCAGGCGCTCTTTATCCCAGAAGTCGCCCCAGGCCTCCAGATTCTTGCCCACCTGCGGCGGCGAAGGGAAGAGCGATGAAGGGAGGAATGCGGAAGATAACCTCCCCTCCCGGACATCATTCTGAAGCAGTTCCCGCAGCCGGTCGTTTTTCCGCTGCAACTGGGCAAGCGTCGGCGCTTCCAACAACACATAGCACTTTCCGGAAAGATCACCCCATGTTTTTCGAATATTGCTTTCAGCCGCAAGCGTTTCGGGACTTACGGAGTTCATGGAACTTATATCAACGTTAAAAACCGGCCAGGCAAAAAAAAGCAGCAGTGCGCCGCAGGCTATGGCGGAAGCCATCTTCCATTTTGCCGGTGCGGCAATCATCTTTACGGCATTGAACAGCAATGGCTCGCGTATACGCACCGCCGGCGGCATGACCGGGAATATTTTCGGAAAAATAAAATGAACAAAAAGCATGGCAAAGGTAACACCGAGAGCGGAAAAAACTCCGACTTCCGCCAGAATGCTGAAATCACTGATCAGCAGGAGGAGAAATGCTCCCACCGTGGTCAAAACCGCCAACAGTTCCGCCGTCCACACTTCCTTTGCCGTCTGCCTGCCGTCCGTTTCCCGGGGCTGATCCAGAAAGAGCAGATAGGCGATGCCCAAATCCACGGTAAAGGCCATAATCGCGCCGCCGAAACCTACCGCCAGTATGGACATGGATTTAAAAAAAAGGGAGCAGACAAACAAAGCGGCAATGGCGCCGACGGCCGAGGGCAGCAGCGCCAAAAGGCCGAGTACCGGACGGGGAAAGGTAAAAAGCAGCAGTAGTGCTATGCCCAGGACGGTTAAAACTACGGCCTTTCGCATATCATGCCTCGCGAAAGTCTCATTATCCAGAGCGGCGCGATAAGCACCTGCCGAGTCGATCTCGTAGTTCTCATTTTTAAAAGAGGGATGCGCCTGCAGCTCCTTTTCAACGTTATCGATAAGCGCCGCGATTTTGGCTCCGGTGGCAGTATCCGTGCCAGATCCGCCTATTTTGGCGATGATAAGGGCATGTCTGCCGTCTTCTGAAATCAACTGGCCTTCATAAAATTGCGCCTTGCCCACCGGCAGCTGCGCGGATAGCTGGCGCATGATAATTCCGGAAAAACCAAGCGGGTCTTTGGCCAGCATGGCGCTGCGCCCGATCCCTTCCAGTTGTTCCAGGCTTTGGCGGTTTTGGATGAAAGCTTCTTTGATCCGATTTGTATCCAGAAGCGGCTTTATCTCTTTTTCCAGCCCGTCCGCATCAAAGAGCAGGGGCATGTTTTCCGTTATATGCACCAATAATTCCGGGAAATACCTGGCATCTTCACTGATCCCCACCTTGGTAAAAAGGCCGCTGCCTTTAAGTTTGCCGGCAACAAAGGACGCCGCTTTGACCAGGCTGTCCCGGTCAGCTGAACGGCTTCCGATATCGACAAACACCCGGTCCTGGATAGGCAAATGCTTAATGACAATGCGCGCATCAGACAGAACCGCATCACTCTGCGGCATCGACTCCAGAATATCGGTCTCAATTTTTAAATTGCGTGATTCCCAGATAAACAGAATAGCCACCGCAAGTGCGACTATTGCTACCACCGGCCATCTTATTTGATACTTACGCATGACAACAGGCAACGCCTCAAATTCATGAAGTTTTTATCTATTCAGCAGCATTCATAAACCATATTTCAGGGTACGCCGCAAGCGAAAAGAAAAAATTGCCGGCAGCAACCCGCCTTGAGTTAAAGAAATATCGCTTTGCTGACGATGTTAACATTAACCTGGCGCAACAAGATGCCGGCAACCCGCCCCGGAGGGCTGGATTTGCCAAGTAAAACTCAATATTCGCCTTTGACAAGCTTCTCTGTTTCCGGGGGAAATACGGCAATTTTCACGCATAGCTTGATCAATGCGTCGCCCTGCAGCGCCTTTTCGAAAGTATCCGTCACCGTGCGGGCGCATTATCCAGCAATGATGAAAGGTGCGTTATAATTGATAAACATTTATTGTCTTTAACTAAAAACGAAGCAAACTGCTACCAGACAGCCCTGCATTTTAAAGGATTAGAATAATGACGGCAAAAATATCCAATGTCGCTGAACTTTTCCACCGTTTCCATCAATGCGAAATGCAGCTCAAACAGGGGCGCATAGCTTCCTGCTTGCTCGCCTTCAAAGAAATCGCCGACCGAATGACCGGCATCCCCCTGACGGACAAAGAGAAGAAAGAATTTCACGAGAATATCGGTGGCTTCCTGAAAAATCTTTCCGCGCACAAAAAATTCCAAGAAATTTTCGGCGAAGTTTCTTTCGGCGATTCCGACTTGAATACGAATCTTGAATTTGTCAAAAGCATGATCGCTGCGCAGGAGGAAGACATTGTCGACCGCGTTAAAAATGAAGAAGCGGCATCCGAAGCCCAACGGCTGGAAATCGACAATGAGAAGCAGAAACAGCAGGAGGAAATCAAGAAGAAAATCAATCAGGCCATCGATTACATCGACAGTGATAATCTGTCGCCGGCGAT
>CAYYBK010000044.1:9406-11066 GCA_964470015.1 uncultured Syntrophales bacterium | reverse complement strand
ACAAGCTGCTTGTAAATAAGAGCATGCATGGAGGCTCCGGTTGCTCCGACGGGATGACCTTTCGACTTCAGACCGCCCGAAAGGTTTATCGGGCATTTATCATCGCGGGTGAATTTGCCTTCCATGTAATCGTAGCCGGCGCGGCCGTCTTTGGAAAGTCCCAGGGCTTCCGTGCTGATCAGCTGGTTAATGGTGAAACAATCATGCACTTCGGCGAGATCCACATCTTTGATGGTGATGCCCGCTTCGGCAAAAGATTGTTTTACAGCCAGCTTGCCGGCGGTAAGTTCATACATGTTGGGGCGTACGTTTTCCGGCATTCTTTCCGTCTTGGAACCGATGCCGGCGATCTCGACAACTTTCTTGCTGATAGCTTTGGCTTCCGCGGTCGGGGCAAGCACAAGGGCGGCAGCGCCGTCGGAAATCAACGAGCAGTCATGCAGCCGCAGCGGATCGGCAACGATTGGATTGCTGCCCTTTCCTTCGTTGGGCATTTTCAGAATGGCTTCCGCGGTAAAGAGCTGCATTTTGTCCGTGGGGCCGCCTTTGCCGAAATGGGCCAGCGGATTTTCCACGCCGTTCTTGTACATGAGGGCGGAAACGGCCGCCAGCATCTTCCTCAATTCTTCCAATGAATAATTGTAATGTTTCATGTAGCCTTTGGCGTATTCGGCAAACAGCCCGGGGAAAGTCATTCCTTTGGCGCCTTCCGTCGGCCAGTGTGACGAACAGGCCAGGGCATGGGTCGTTCCCTTGGTATCGAGCAGGTTCATTTTTTCCGCACCAATGACCAGTACTCTCTTGAATCTTCCCGATTCTATTCCAAAGACAGCATTATAAAGCGCTACGGAAGATGAAGCGCAGGCGCCTTCCGTTCTGGTCGTATGAACAAAACGCAGCTCTTTCGGAGCTACTTCCAGCGCCAGCGGCGCGGCATGTTCCTGATTGGCGAACATTGAGGGAGAGCAGGTTCCCAGCCAGATGCCGTCGATATCCTTGGCTTCCAGACCGGCATCTTTGATGGCTCCCTGCCCGGCTTCGATGATCAAATCATAGTAACTTTTCAGATCTTTAATTTCCCCGGTTTCCTTGTTCTTTTCGACGAAGGAACCGAACTTCGTGTTATAAGCACCGATTATACTTGCTTTACTCATAATTGTTACTCCTCTCTAAGTTTTTCTATCTCGTTGCCAGTTAGCGCCTGTGCGCTCCAGACGGCGGTAGAAATTTGATGATTTTTTTTACCAATTCTTACATTCTGTAAAAATGGTAAGATACCTTATCCTATAACGGTGACAAAAATCAACTAATTACTGTTTACATTTACCGGTGACGGATAAAATTATTCATTTTATCTCTTCTCTATGTTAAACATTACTCCTTGTTATAATTATTAATATACCCTAAATATTTAACCTGTCATTGATCTGGGTCAATGCCTGGGAGAAGCGGTTATTTATGGATATCCTCAAAGCAATACAAGATATCGCCTTGTTTCAGGGAGTTGCGGCGGAGGAATTGAAGGCCATGCTGCGGCATGCTTCCTACAAAAAAATCAAGCAAGGTGAGACTGTTATCAATGAGCAAGACCCGATCCGGGCATTTTATGTCATCATTTACGGTCGGCTGCGACTTTATAAAAGTTCTCCGGAAGGCAAAG
>CAYYBK010000044.1:0-9396 GCA_964470015.1 uncultured Syntrophales bacterium | reverse complement strand
GACACTTTATCTTTTAGGACCGGGCGAACCCTTCGGTTTAAGTACGGCTTTTGCCACCGCCTTCTTTCCGCTCAGCGTCGTGGCGCTGGAAGAAAGCGCCGTTTTGATCATCCCCGGAGCGGTTATGGAGAGTCTCGCCGGGAGAGAAACCGCGCTGCTTCTCAACATCATCCGGCTTTTGTCCATCCGCCTGCGGGAATCCATCGCACTGGTCGAAGCGCTCGCTTTAAAGGGGCTGCCCCAGCGGCTGGCGTCCTTTCTCATGCATCTGCTCGATAAAGAGCAGGTAAAAAAGGACGCGCTGGAGTTGGCGATAACGCAAAGGGAACTGGCCAAAATTCTGGGTGTGACGCCGGAGGCGCTGTCCCGCGTCTTAAGAAAGATGAACAATGACGGTATCCTCAAAGTAGCGGGGCGGGCAATTAGTATCTTGAACGAAAAGGCGCTGAAAACGCTGGCGGATGGTGATTAGATTCCGGGAAATTTTATCAGACCCGCGGAGCACTATTCCGGGGGCGGAGGATTTCAAACAGGACCAGACCGAGAAGGCAAACAATGCCGGCAGCCGTTACCGCCCCGAAATAGGAACCGGTCAAATCGTAAATACGGCCGCCGGTCAGCGGTCCCAGGAATCCGGCAAAGGCGTTGCAGATAAAAACCAGCGGGTAGACTTTGCCGAAGGATTCGACGCCGAAAATACGCGTCACTAATGACGCATAAAGCACCATGTTTGCTCCGTAGTTGAAGCCGGCGATGATTGCAAAAATGATGAAAATAACCGGAGAGCGGGCAAAAAATGCCGCCAGGAGCAGACATAAAGCCTGAATAATCAGTGAAAAACGAATTGCCGTTTCTTCATTCCATTTGTGCGCCACATACCCCCAGCCGATCCGGCCCAGCGTATTGAAAAGAGCGATGACGGAAACACCAATCGCCGCAATATAAGGCACGATGCCCCACTGCAGACCCATGGTTTTCAGGTTGCTGATCACCAGCATGCCGGCAAATAAACCGGCGAACATCGGGACAGTCATCATCCAGTAACGTCTGGATGCCAGTATGGAAAGAAAAGACGCACCGCCAGCGCCGGTTCTGCCTTGCTTTTGTTCCGGGACCTTGAGGCCGCGCGAGGCCAGCACGCCGGTCAGGATGAATCCGGCGCCGTAGAGCAGGAATATTGCCGAAAGGCTCCAGCTCCTACCCAGCAGAAACTCAGAGATGAACGTGAAGCAGACGGCGCTGAAGCCGAACCCGGCAACGGTGATGCCGGTGGCGAGAGACGTGTGTCCGGGAAACGTTTTTTGTGCGGCGTAGATAGGGCTGGCGTAAGCTATCCCGACGCCGATTCCGGAGATAACGCCGATGCCGAGCGTCAGGCAGACGGGTGTGAGCGGAAGGAAGCCCGCGAGCAGGAATCCCGCGCCGAATAAAACCGAACCGGCGATTGCGGCGGTTACAGGTCCGAACCGTTCGAGTATTCTGCCGCCGCAAATGAATGCCGCAGTAAAAACAACCTGATAAACAGAGAAGACAGTCTGGCTTGCCGCCATGGAAAATCCGTGATTGGCGCGGAGTTCCTGGGCGAAAATCGACCAGCTGTAGTTGACGCCGAGGCATAAAAAAAGGATAAAGGAGGAAACAAGAACAAGATATTTTTTCCCGGGCATGGAATTACCTTTCAGCGGCGTCCATGCCGCTGTTGATTTGGAGTCTGTCGGCCAATAAAGATTCTATTTTCCGCAGCAGGGCGGCCAGCGTTGATTTGTCGGGTGCGGAAACAGCAACGGCGTCAAACCGGTGGCAGAGGGTTTCCAGAAGCGCCTTGTCCTCAAAGCGGTCCATTTTGTTGAAAACAGTTACCTGCGGTTTATCTTTAATTTCCAGCGCCGCAAGGATTTTATCAACCGCGGCGATCTGATCTTCGAAATGATTATTGCTGATGTCAACCACATGCAGGAGAAGATCGGCTTCGTGCAGTTCGTCGAGCGTGGCCCGGAAAGCGGCAAACAGCTCCTCCGGTAAATTGCGGATGAATCCAACAGTGTCGGTGATTATCGCCTCCGTATCCCGGGGGAAGCGCAGACGGGCGCTTTTCGTATCCAGAGTGGCAAAAAGTTTGTCTTCCGCTAAAACGGAGCTTTTCGTGAGTGTGTTGAGCAGGGTGGATTTCCCGGCATTCGTGTAACCGACAATGGAAATGACAGGCAAGCCCGTTTTCTCTCTTCGGCCCCGCCGCTGCTGCCGCGATCTGCTGATCGCCTTGAGATCTTTTTCCAGGCGGTGAAGGCGTTCCCGGATGCGCCGGCGGTCGATTTCCAGCTTTGTTTCTCCGGGTCCCGTGCCGCCGATCCCGCCGGTGATGCGGGAAAGCGAAGGATCTTTGTGCGTCAGGCGCGGCATCAAGTATTTCAATTGGGCGAGTTCGACCTGAATTTTTCCTTCCCGGCTGTGGGCGCGGCGGGCAAAAATATCCAGAATGACCTGTGTGCGGTCAATGACCTTCAATCCGGTGAAGTCACTGATGGAGCGAACCTGCGCCGGGGTCAGCTCATGATCGAAAATAAGTAAATTGGCACCGATCTGCGTGGCGCGCAGGCCGATTTCCGTCAATTTGCCTTTACCGGCCATGTATTTGGGATCGGGCTGCGGGCGATATTGGACAACGGCGTCAAAAATTTCTACGCCGCAGGTGCGGGCAAGCTCGCCCAGTTCTTCCAGCGCAGTGGCGTCACCGGTGAGAGGATTTTTTTCCACCCGGATGAGGATGGCTTTTTCCGCGGCTTCGATTTTGCGTGTTTTTTGCCTTTTGGCAAACTGATTTTCCAGCTCCTGAATGAAAGAAATAAAATTCAACCGAAGCTGCCCTAATTGCGCCGGCGGCATGACCAGCCAGTAATCGCCGTGAGGATTTTCGGGGAGCAGATGCGCCAAGTGCAGCCTGCCGGGAGAGCCGTCGGCGCCGACTTCCAGCGCAGCGATCAGATCAAGCCGCAGGTGGGACAGGTCGGTTAAGTCTTCATCGGTCAGATCTTCGCCGTTAAGATGCGTATGGATCAGCCGCAATCCCTTGAAGCGCGCCGACGAAGAGCGGAATCCTTCCAGGGCGGGGATTAAGATGCTTTTGTAATCGCCGACAATGACGGTATTGATTTCGCCGCGGCGCGTGATGAGCAGGCCGATCTGGCGGTTGATGTCGCGGGACAAGACGCTGATCCGGCGGGCTAAGTCCGTCGTGATAACTTCTTCCGGAGCAATGCCTTTGCGGTACATCAATTCCAACTGCCTGATCTGCCCGGCGGCAAGTCCGGTTATATTTCCAAAAATTCGATTAATATTTATCTCCCGGAGGCAGCTATTTAAATTTCTGCGGATTTACTTTCTTTTCCATGGTGTCTAAAAAATTCGACCAGGCATTGGTGCGGAATCCGGAAACCAGTTTTTTAGGTTTAGGCTCTCCGCAATGCGGACAGGCAAGCCCGGTGTAATCTTCGTCCACCTTGAGCAGCCGCTCGAATTCCCGCTGGCATTTGCGGCATTGAAATTCATAGATGGGCATATTTTTATCCTCTCCCGTGGTGAATAGTTCCCTTATTTTTAGACGAAGACGCCTTTAGTTTCAACGAATTTGTTTTTAATGCCATAATAGTATAGCATTAACAAGGAAATAGTATTATATTCGATGGCATCTCAAGCTCGAGGAATTTATGGAATTGGATCCGGTGCTGGCGCAGGAGATTATCGAACAGATAGACGCTTTGGCGGTGTGCGATACGGAAGGGCGCTATATTTATGTTAACCAGGGGTGGGTGCAATGGCTGGGGATCCGTCCGGAAGATGTTATCGGCAAATACGTAAGAGACGTGGTTAAGGATACCAAAATCGACGTCGTTCTTCGAACGAAGCAGCCGGTGGTCGGTGAAATAGTTTTATCAAGCAGGGATAAGCCCAATATCGAAGAAGCAACGATCGTCAATTACTATCCGGTCTTTCGGGAGGGGAAATTCGTTGCCGCCATCGGTTTTATCATCGTCAAAAGCATGAATCTGGCTTTGGCTTTAAGGCAGCGGCTGATGCGCCTTGACCAGGAAGTCAGATTCCTGCAGGGCGAGCTGCATAAGTTGCAGGGGTCGCGTTACAATATAGACAACATCATCGGCAACAGTCCGGCGATGAGAAAAATGAAGCGGCAGATTTTTCAGGCCGCCCGCTCCAACTCGACAGTGCTGATCAACGGTGAAACCGGTACCGGCAAGGAACTAGTGGCCCATGCCGTTCATAACGCCAGCCAGCGCAGGGCGTGCAGCTTCATCAAAATAAACTGTGCGGCGATCCCCAGTGAACTGCTGGAGGCGGAACTGTTCGGTTATGAAGGCGGAGCTTTTACCGGCGCCGTGAAGACGGGTCGGCCGGGCAAGTTTGAAATAGCCGACAAAGGCAGTCTGTTCCTGGATGAAATCAACCATCTGCCGCTGGCGCTGCAGCCCAAGCTGCTCCGCGTACTGCAGGAGCGGGAAGTGGACCGCATCGGCGGCCGGAAAAGCATGGAAGTTGATGTGCGTGTTATTGCCGCTACCAATATTGCGCTGGACAAGCTGGTGGACGAGCAGAAATTCCGCAGCGATCTTTTTTACCGGTTGAATGTCATGCTGATTACCGTGCCGCCCCTGCGCGAGAGAAAAGAAGATCTGCCGCAGCTCGTCGCGGAGCTGCTCCGTCGTCTCAATCAGCAACTGGGCGTGGATGTACAGGGCGTGACGCCGGAAGCGCTGAAAATGCTGCAGGAATACGACTGGCCGGGTAATGTCCGCGAACTGCAGAATGTACTGGAGAGGGCAACCAATGTGGCTTGGGGGGCACACTGGAATTAAGGCATTTTGAATGGTTTATCGAGAACCGCCGGAAAATACCCCCGGTGATTGCCATGGCTTCCGGTGCAGAAGGTTCGCTCAAAAATATTAAACACGCGATCGAAAAAGCCGCGCTGGAAGAGGCCTTGCGCAGCTGCGGCCACAACAGGACGCATGCCGCCCGGAAGCTGAAAATTTCCCGGACCATGATATATAAAAAGATGCGCCAGTTGGGGCTGGAATGTAAATAAAAGGAGACAGTAAAGAAAAGTTTACAGATCAAATTTGTGCAGAACGTGATAAAGTGTAAACTATATTTTACGCTGGAGATTAATAAAATAAAGAAGGGTAGTTTTCCCCAGGCGTAAGATATTGAAAATAATATATTTTTTCTCATTCACTTTTGGCGTGTTTTGTGGCACGCTATTTGCGGTAAAAATTTCCGCGGCGGGTTGAAAGAAGCATTTAACTCTGGGCGAGGAGATAGAAGCCATGACGAAGTGGGTGATCCATCCCCTGGTTTTTGGTACAATCGAGGTCAAAAAGGAACAATTAACGACCGGATTGGATATCGGCCTGCCCCTGAGAGTTCCCTATCTTGGCTTCTATTTGACCGACGGTAGGCAGCAGATTTTATGCGACACCGGAATTAATGCCAAGTATATAGTAGATGGCAAAGCCTGGGCCGGCAGCCCGGCCGAAGGCGGCGAGCAATGGGTTTTAAAGGCGCTGGCCAAGGAAGGCGTGGCTCCCGCTGATATCAGCACCGTAATTTACTCTCATCTTCATAACGATCACGCCGGCAACTGTCATCTCTTTCCCCATGCCCGGCATGTCTTTCAGGAAGCGGAATGGAAAGAGCTTCTGGATCCCCTGCCGTCAATGATGATCCGGGGAGATTTTGATCAGAGCCTTATCCCGGAAATGAAAAATCTCAACTGCCAAAGAGTTGTCGGCGATGTGGAGCTGCTGGAAGGTTTGTTCCTTATCCACACGCCCGGGCATACGGCCGGCAGCCAATGTTTGCTTGTATCAACAAAAAAAGGCACTTATATCATTGCCGGCGATACCGTTCACGTCTTGCCGATTGCTTTTCCGGCCATGACGGAAATGACGCTGATGGACGGCGCCAAACTGAAGATTACTCCGGCACCACGGCACTGGGGGCCGGCGGTTCCGTCCAGCCTGGTCTACGATCATTATGCCTGGTACCGCTCCATATACCGGCTGCAGTCATTGCTCCGCGGGGCGGATTATCTCATCGGCGGGCACGAGCCGTCTGCCGTCGGCCGGGTATTCGGGTAAGGCGGTTTTTATTTTTTTGATCTTGGGAAACGGAGGTTGTGGATATGGGAAAACTGTTTATCGATTTGAGTACCGCCGTGGAAGCGGCCCTGCCTTCTGATCCGCCCATGATGATTCCGAAAATTGATTATATTGACAATGCCGGAGGGGCGGCGCAGATGCTTGATTTCTTTCCGGGGCTGCGCCGGGAGCAGCTTCCCGACGGACTGGGTTGGGCGATAGAATATCTGACCCTCACTTCGCATAGCGGAACCCACCTGGATGCCCCCTATCACTACCACCCCACCCAGGATCGGGGGAAACCGGCGCTGAAAATTGATGAAGTGCCTCTCGAGTGGTGCATGAGCGACGGCGTTCTGCTTGATTTCCGTCATAAGGGCGACGGGGAGAGGATCACGGCGGCGGACGTGGAGCAGGAATTGGCCCGGATCGGCTATGCGCTCAAACCGCTTGATATTGTCCTGGTACAGACCGGAGCCGATGCCGCCTGGAGTACGGCGGAGTATCTCGTCAAGGGGCCGGGCATGACGCGGGAAAGCACCCTCTACCTGACGGAGCGCGGCGTCCGGGTTGTCGGAATTGATGCCTGGAGCTGGGATCGGCCCCTGCCCTTTCTCGCCCGCGAGTTTAAAGAAAAGGGCGATCCGAAGGTGATCTGGGAAGCACACTTCTCCGGCATCGAAATCGGTTACTGTCACATGGAAAAAATGGCGAATCTGGCCGCCATCGGCAGGCCTTATGGCTTCACGGTTTGCTGCTTTCCCATTAAAATAAAAGGTGCGTCCGCCGGCTGGTGTCGTCCGGTCGCGATTATTAACACATAAAATGTAATTATTAAGGAGTTATTTATATGTCCAATAAAGCAATTTTTACCGCGGCCATTACGGGAGGAATTCATACCCCCACAATGACCCCCTATCTGCCGATCAAACCGAAGCAAATCGCCGATGAAACCGTCCGGGCCTGGGAGGCCGGCGCAGCGGTAGCCCATATTCATGTGCGGAATCCGGAAACGGGGCAGCCCGCGTCGTCCCTGGATCTGTACCGTGAGGCGATCAGCGACATCAAGTCCCGCTGCGATATCATTCTTTGCATTACGACCGGCGGCGGGCTGGGCATGACCACGGCACAGCGCGTAGCTGTTCTGCCGGCGTTTGAACCGGAACTGGGCTCGTTTAATTTCGGTTCCGTCAACGTGGCCTTGTTTCCGCTGCTTGCCAAGTACGATAAATTTAAATTCCAGTGGGAAGCGGATTATCTGGCTATGACGGAAGACTATATTTTCCCCAATACCTTCAAAAGCCTCCGGGAATTTTCCGCGGCTTTTAAAAAGTACGGAACGAAGCCGGAAATCGAGATTTATGATGTGGCCATGATCAATAATCTTGCCTTCATGATTGAAGCCGGTCACATTCAGAAGCCGGTTTATCTCCAGTTTGTCATGGGGCTTCTGGGCGGTATCCCCGCGACCGTCGAGAATCTGGTTTTCCTTTACAAAACGGCCAAAGAAACTATCGGCGATTTTGTCTGGTCGGTGGCCGCCGCCGGCAAAAACCAGATGAAGATGGGCACGGCCGCGCTTCTGCTGGGCGGAAACGCGCGTGTTGGTCTGGAAGACAGCCTCTATGCGGGGAAAGGGCAGCTGGCCAGGAGCAATGCCGAACAGGTGCAGCATATTGTGCGGATTGCCGGCGAACTGGGCATTGAGCCCGCGTCCCCGGCCGCGGCCAGAAAAATATTGGGATTAAAAGGGCTGGACAAGGTTAAGTATTGAAGGAGATTAAGCTATGAGCGGCAAAATTGAAATCATTGATTTAAGCGTGCCGACGGAAGAAAGTCCGAGCGAGGCCCTTTCGCTGAAGGTGGTGCATCAGTCGCATAAGGATACGGCTCCCGTCTTGGCCAAATTTTTTGGCTGTGAAGAAAAGGATCTCCGGGACGGCCTCGGGTACGCCAACGACGCCGTGGAAATGATCTCCCACTCCGGCACCCATCTTGATGCTCCCTGGCATTACGCGCCTTTGAGCGAGGGGAAGCAGGCCCGGACGATTGAACAAATTCCCCTGGAATGGTGTTACAGCGACGGCGTCGTCCTCGATTTCCGGCAGAAACCGCGTGGCGCGGTGATCAGCTCCGGGGATTTGCAAAAAGAACTGGACCGCATCGGTTATACGCTGAAGCCTTTTGATATTGTTCTTATTATGACCGGCGCCGACAAATTTTGGGGGAAAGCCGAATATTTTGACGCCGGTTGCGGCATGGGCCGGGAATCCACTCTCTGGCTGGTGGAAAAGGGCATCCGGGTAATGGGTATTGATTCCTGGGGCTGGGACCGGCCTTTCTGGGCCATCAGGGATGCCTTTGCCCGGACCAAAGACCGGAGCATTTTGTGGGAAGGCCATCTGGCCGGGATAGAAAAGGAATACTGCCATCTGGAAAAGCTGGCTAATTTGGATCAGCTGCCCAAGCCGTTCGGTTTTAAGGTGGCCTGTTTTCCCGTAAAGCTTAAGGGTGGCAGCGCAGGTTGGTGCCGTGCGGTGGCGATGATCGAAAAATGAAATTCGAGGCGTAAATGAACTCAGCAGACAATGTCATCTTGGAAGGGAAAAAAATCACGAAGCGCTTCGGCGGCCTGACGGCGCTGGCGGATGTTGATTTTACCGTGCGGCGCGGGGAGATCGTCGGGCTGATCGGGCCGAACGGTTCGGGGAAAACAACGCTTTTTAACGTCATATCAGGAATATATAACCCCGAAGGCGGAGATCTCTTCTTTAAAAACAGAAAAATAACGTCCCTTCCGCCGCATAAGCGGGCGCGGCTGGGAATCGGCCGCACGTTTCAGATCGTCCGTCCGCTGGCCGGCCTGAATCTTACTGAAAATGTGGCGACGGGAGTTCTTTACGGCCGTGAGAAGAAAACGGGAATCCGGGAAGCAAGGGAACGGGCCCGGGAAATTTTGTTCTTCACCGGCCTGCTCGACCGGGCGGGCAAACTCCCCAGCGAGTTGATCCTGGAAGACCGCAAGCGTCTGGAGGTTGCCCGCGCGCTTGCCCTCCACCCGGAGATTCTTCTTCTGGATGAAGTCTTTGCCGGGCTCAATAAAACGGAAATTACCGCGGCCATCGATCTGACCTTCCGCATACGAGAGGAGTACGGCACTACTATTTTCATGATCGAGCACGTGATGAAGGCGATCATGACCACTTGCAGCCGCATTATTGTTCTGAATTTTGGAACGAAACTT
>CAYYBK010000043.1:0-11161 GCA_964470015.1 uncultured Syntrophales bacterium | reverse complement strand
AAAATCCTGACCGGTCAGCTGGAAGCGATCATCGAATCCTCCTATGATGCCATCTTCGTCACCGACAGCGAGGGCGTCGGCATCCGCGCCAATGCCGCCTACGAAAGAATTACCGGGATTCATCCCTCCGAGTTTCTGGGCCGAAACATGCGCGAGTTGGAAGTCGCCGGAGACATCAGCGAGAGCGTGACAACAAAAGTCATGAAATCGAAAAAAACAGAGACAATCAGACAGATTTACCGCAGCGGCCGCGAAGTGCTGGCGACGGGTAATCCGATCTTCAACGACAAGGGCGAGCTGATCATGGTGCTCACCAACCTCCGGGATATGACGGATTTGAACAGAATCAGCGGCGAGCTGGAGCAATCCAAGGAAATGACCTCGGAGTACAAGCGCCGGTTGCAGGAGCTGCAAAGAGCATCGGTGTCGGAGAATTTTGTCGCCGTTTCGGGGGCGATGCAGGACGTTTACCGGAAGGTAGTGCGGATCAGCGGGACGGACGCGCCGGTATTCATGCATGGGGAGACGGGCGTGGGGAAGGAACTGATCGCGGAGGAAATCCATCAGTTATCGGAGCGGTCCAAGACGGGGGTACTGGTAAAGATCAACTGTGCATCGGTTCCGGAGACACTGATCGAGAGCGAGCTGTTCGGTTATGCGGACGGGGCGTTTACGGGCGCCCGGAAAAGCGGCAAGCCGGGCCTGCTGGAGATCGCGGACAACGGGACGTTATTTTTAGACGAGATCAATTCGATGCCGCTGGTTTTGCAGGGAAAGCTGCTGCGATTTTTGCAGAATTTTGAGATCAGGCGGCTGGGGAGCACGGCGAGCAAGGTTGTAAATGTGCGCCTGATCTGCGCCTCCAACCAGGACATGAACCAGTTGATCCTGAACAAGGAATTTCGCTCCGACCTTTTTTACCGGTTGAATGTCATTCCGATCAATATACCGCCATTGCGGGAGCGGCGGGAATCGATACCGTATCTGATTCAGCTGTTTATGAAGCGTTTTAATCAGAAGCACTCTTCGCAGAAGACCTTAAGCAAGGGATGCCGGGAAGCGCTGGAGCGCTACGACTGGCCGGGGAACGTCCGGGAGCTGGCCAATATGATTGAACGGATCGTCATCTTGTCGCCGGGGAATTGTATCATGGAAGAAGATTTACCCATCGAGATAAGAAACGGCCACGCGGTTCCGGCGGATAAGGATCTTAGTTCTTTGCCGCTTCGTAAACAGTTGGAAATTATCGAGGCGCGGATTATTGCGGAAGCGGTGGAAAAATATGGCAATGCCCGGCGGGCTGCCCTGCACCTGAAAGTTAATCCTTCGATTATCTCCCGGCGGCAGAAAAGGATAACCGGGCGGGCAAATATTTTGCTAAAAAGCAATATTGTTGCTAAAAAGCAAAATAATTCATAAGTATTTATTTTTATGAATTATTTTTTGAATGGGGCGCTGTTTAATCGTACATTCTCCTGCGAATATTTCGAATTTGCAAAACTCTCCCGCCGCCGGCTTTCAAACGAAACATAGCGCTAGACCTAAGAAAGCATTTGAATACTCAAGCGTTTTTAGAAGATAACAGCTTAAAAAATTAATTGGCACCGGTCTTGCAAATATTATGGCTGTTACAAAGTTGTTTCCTCGGGTATTTACGTTAGCACTTTTTCTAAACAGAAGATTTTGTGTAAGGAAGAAGAGTTGATAATCTTTAAAGTTATAAATCAAAATAAAGCATCATCACCAAATCAGGATGGTTGCAAATAGGCCATCTTGGCTTGCAAAATTCAACAAGGAGAAGAATTTATGGGTACGCAACTTTTTGAAAAGCTTTTTTCTTTAAAGGGAAAAACTGCGCTGATCAGCGGAGGCTATAAGGGAATCGGTCGTCTTTTTGCCGACATATATGCCGAAGCCGGCGCCAATGTGGCGATTGTGGCCAGAAATCGGGAAGCCTGTGAACAGGCGGCTAAAGAAATCTCTGCAAAGTACGGAGTAAAGGCAATCGGCAAGTCCATGGATGTTCACAAAACAGAGATCGTCAATAAGGTTGTACAGGAGATAATTGATGAACTCAAAACCATCGATATTCTGGTAAACAGCGCCGGCGTGCCGGGGAGCGAAAAACCGGTTTTGAAAATGACGGACGAAGATATGGATGACGTAATGAATGTTGATTTCCGCGGTCTTTTTGTTTTATCGCGGGCCGTCGCCAAGCACATGGCGGAGCGCAAAAGCGGCAAAATCATCAATATTTCCTCAATCCTCGGCATTCTTGCTGCCCGGAATATGGCGGGCTACTGCTCCAGCAAAGGAGCGGTTATTCAGCTGACCAGAGTCATGGCGCTGGAACTGATGCGTGATAATGTTCAGGTAAATGTGCTGTGCCCTGGTTATTTCCTGACGGAATTTAATCGTGAATTCTTCAATTCCGATGCCGGCAAGGCCATGATTAAAAGGATGATTCCGCTGAACCGCGTCGGACAGCTCGAAGAGCTGGCTACCACCGCGCTTTATCTGGCGACCTGTCCTTCGTTCCTGACCGGAGCGGAGATTGTTGTTGATGGTGGGCACACTATTCCTTAACGATAAATGGAAGGTACAAATAACAGCAATTTAACCAATACCGTATTTCAAAGGAGCAATTACTATGCGTACTAAAGAGCAATACAGAGAAAAGATGTTCAGTATGAAGCCCAACATTTGCATCGGCAGCAAAATGGTTCGCCGGGATGATCCCCGTTTAATACCGGGCTTGAATGTTTTGGAATTTACTTATGATATCGGCAATGACCCGAAATGGAAGGGCTTGGCTACGGCAACTTCCACGCTTACCGGACAGGAAATCAGCCGCTGGGCTCACCTGCCGCAGAACCCCTATGACCTTATGCAGAAACAGAAGTTGATCAGACTGGCTGCCCGCCGGGTCGGCGGCTGTATCCAGCGCTGTATGGGGCACGATGCGATCAATGCCCTGGCGATTTGCACGAAAGAAATCGACATGGCCAAGAAAACTGATTATCACAAACGCTTTATGGATTATTTGAAGACATACCATAAGGAAGGATGGGATGGTTGTTGCGCCCAGACCGACAGCAAGGGTGACCGCACGAAACGCCCGAGTCAGCAGGAGAACCCCGACGCCCATGTGCATATCGTAGAGAGACGGAAAGATGGAATTGTAGTGAGCGGCTTTAAAATGTCGATTACGCAGGCTGCCTATGCCGATGAGATTATGGTTGTTCCCACCCGTGCGCTGATGGAAGACGACAGCGATTTTGCCGTTGCTTTTGCCGTACCGGGCGATTGCGAAGGATTGACTTTGGTTACGCGTCCGGTTTGGCTCCGCGAAAAGGACGATGCGGATTGTCCGCCTTATTGCCGTTACGGTGTTTCCGATTCCGTGCTTGTTTTCGATAAAGTGTTTGTTCCGAATGAAAGAGTTTTCATGTGCGGCGAATGGGAATTCGGCAGACGCATGGCGTTGTTATTTGCGGATTCGCATCGGCACAGCTACAGCGGATGTAAACCGGCCGTTTCGGATATGCTCTGCGGCGTGACGGCACTGGCCGCCGAAGCCAACGGCATTCATAAAGTGGCCCATGTCCGCGAGAAACTGACGGATTTCGCAGGTACCGCCGAACTGGCTTATGCCGCCGGTGTCACCGCGGCCCTGTTTGGTACTAAAACTGCTGCCGGCGTATTTTTCCCGAATACCATCTACGCTAATGTCGGCCGCAGATTAACCGGTGAGCTGATTTACCATGAATATAATATGCTTACGGAAATTGCCGGCGGAATCAGTGTAACAATGCCCTTCAAGGAAGATTTTGATTTCGGCCCCTATAAAGATCAGCTTATGCGCTTCATTGTGAGAAATCCGAAAATTTCGGCGGAAGATTCGCTGAAGATATGGCGACTGGTCGAAAATGTAGGCGCTTCCCCCATGGCTTCTTGGTTTGAAATCGCCGGTGTGCATGGCGGCGGTTCGCCGATTATGGAAACAATCGCGCTGGGCATCGAGTACGACTATGAGACCAGAAAGAAACTGGCGCGTTATCTGGCCGGTATCGATAAGGAGTTGGACGATGCCAAAGATTTCGCCTGCGAACCGACGTTCGGCGACGGCTTGATTACGGAACGGCCCACTCTCAAAAAATAAGATCGGTGCTAAATAAACTGTCCTGGAGTTGTTGAGATAAATAACGTGAATTAACTCGTGACAACAAGTAAATTTGCTGCTAATTTGCCAACATCCAGGTAAGGAGGAAAAAATATATGAGCAAGAAGAAGATGATGAAGGCGGCGAGATTCTATAAAGTTAACGAACCGTTAAGAATTGAAGAAATTCCCATTCCCGTTCCGGGTCCGGATGAAGTTTTGATCCGGATGAGGGCGACGGGCGTATGCGGATCCGATGTCCACATTGCCTATGAAGGTGTAACGCCCACCGGCTTTCTGCCCATTACGCTGGGACATGAGCCCAGCGGAGAGGTGGCCGAAATAGGCTCTAACGCTACCGAATGGAAGGAAGGAGACCGGGTTGTCGTCAGCTCGATCGTCACATGCGGAAAATGCTATAACTGTTTGCGCGGGCGCGAATCTATCTGCATCAGCAAAAAACTGCTCGGCATCCACTTAAACGGCGGCCTGGCCGAATACATGGTGGCTCCCCGCCAGAATCTGATTAAGATTCCCGGCAATATTCCTTTTGATCAGGCCTCCACAACCAGCGATGCCGTGGCCACTCCGTTTCACGCTCTGGTCTCCGTGGGAAAAATCAAACTGGGTGATTCCGTCGCGATCATCGGTCTGGGCGGACTTGGTCTGCATGCAATTCAACTGGCAAAATTGGCCGGAGCGTCGAAGGTTATCGCCGTAGGCCGGACCCCGTCGGTTATTGAACGTGCCATGCAGGCCGGAGCCAATTTCGGTGTTAATATATCGGAAGGCAACACGGCAAAGAAGGTAAAGGAAATAACGGATGGATATGGAGTTGACCTGGCCATTGAACTGGTAGGAACACAGGATATGATTGCCCTGGGTGCGGACTGTCTGCGGCAGGGCGGCAAATTGGTCGTGGCGGGATTAGGGCCGGATAACGTCAAGGTTATGCCTCCCACGATTTTTGTCCGTCAGGAACTGGAAGTCGTCGGTTCCTATGGCTGGGATCGCCGGGAAATCGCAACGATTCTCCAACTGGTAGCCGCAGGCAGCCTGGATATTTCCGGGTCGGTTTCGAAGCGGTTCAAGCTGGAAGAAGTTAACACCGCACTGGAAAATCTCCGGGATAGAGTCGGCCGTCCGGTGCGCCTGGTAATAGTTCAGGATTAAGAAAGTTAGAAGTTTACAAAAACAGCAGCCTGTGCAGGCTTGGTTAGCTGCAAAAGGAATTAGGATGAGTTATCCAGAGTACAGACCCCGTCGTTTGAGAAGCAATGAAAATTTCCGGAGAATGGTCCGGGAAACACGGCTAACTCTGGATAACCTCATCTATCCTCTTTTTGCCGTAGCTGGTAGTAACGTTAACAAACCGATAGCCTCCATGCCGGGTGTTTCCCAAATGTCCGTGGATAATATTGTAAGGGAAGTCATTGCGGCAAAGGATGAAGGTATAGGAGCAGTGCTCCTTTTTGGGATTCCGCAAGTTAAAGATGAAAAGGCCTCCGGGGCTTTTGCCCAAGACGGAATAATCCAGACTGCGGTCCGGGAAATTAAAAACAAAGTTCCCGGCATCATTGTGATAACCGACGTTTGTTTATGTGAATATACTTCCCATGGTCATTGTGGCATGATAAAAGGCAGCAGTGTGGAGAATGATGAAACCCTGGAAATTCTGGCCCGGACGGCGGTTTCTCATGCCGAAGCGGGCGCCGATATGGTTGCCCCGTCCGCGATGATGGACGGCCAGGTCGCCGCCATCAGAAGTGCTTTGGATGATAGCAGTTGTGAAAATGTACCTATTATGGCATACTCCGCTAAGTACGCCTCTTGCTTTTACGGTCCTTTCCGGGAGGCGGCGGAAAGCGCGCCGCAGTTTGGCGACAGAAAATCCTATCAGATGGATCCGGCCAATACGGAAGAGGCTCTCAGAGAAATAGCCCTTGATATTGAAGAAGGCGCCGATATTATTATGGTGAAACCGGCGCTTGCGTATCTTGATGTCATCAGACGGGCAAAGGACGAATTCAATATGCCGTTGGCGGCTTACAATGTAAGCGGAGAATTTTCCATGGTCAAAGCCGCGCAAAAACTGGGCTGGATCGATGGTGAGCGGGCGATGGCGGAAATATTAACTTCAATAAGCAGGGCAGGCGCTGATATTATAATTACATATTTCGCAAGAGATATGGCAAGGTTTTTGGCAAAATAGAGTGGCTGATGGAAGTCAGCTGTAATTTTTTGTTTGAGAATAGAAAGGGAGGATGTAAATTATGAAGAGAGTTTTCGGTATTTTACTCATTGCAATCATGGTCGGCGTTTTTTCCGCAGTTTCGGCGTTTGCAGCGCCCATTCAGTGGAAAATGGTTACAAACTGGTCTCCGTCGATCAACCTTTGGGAAAGCGATCAGAATTTCTGTAACATCGTTAACAAACTTAGTGAAGGTCAGTTGAATATCAAATTATACAAAGCAGACGAAATGGTTCCGTCCGCCGGCGTCTTTGACGCGGTGCAGGCCGGCCGTGCGGATTGCGGTGGTGACTGGCCGAGTTACTGGGCGGGCAAAAATATAGCTTTTGAATTTTTTGCCTCATTCCCGATGGGCATGGCTCCGAATGACTACATGAACTGGTATTATTACGGCGGCGGCAAAGACCTTTACAACTACATGTTCGGCAAATTCGGCATGGTGTATTTCCTGGATTGCGTAACCCAGATGGAATCCGGTCTGCGCACCAACGTTCCCATCAAATCGCTGGCGGATTTCAAAGGCAAGAAGTTGCGTATGGCCGGAAAAGCTGCCGGATACATTCTGCAGAAACTGGGCGCGGCCCAGACAATGACGGCCGGTGGAGAAATCTATCAGGCGCTGCAGCTGAAGACCGTTGACGGCGCAGAATTCTGCAGCCCCTCGATCGACTGGGGTATGGGATTCGGCGAAGTAACCAAATTCAACATTACACCCGGTTGGCATCAGCCGGCTTCCGCCCTGGGCGTCATGATCAACAAGAAATCCTGGGATGCTCTTACTCCCCACCTGCGCGACATCATTGAAGTAGCAGTCAAAGCCAACATGTCGCAGATGTCCGCTTACTATGATCACATGAACATCGAAGCGCTGAAGAAATTCGAAAAAGCGGGCACCACGGTTTACAAATTGACGGAAGACGAGTTGAAAACCATCGAAAAATATACCTGGGAATGGGTAGAACAGCAGGCGGCAAAAAATGCCGATTACAAGAAGATCGCCCAGTCCTATTACCAGTTTATGAAGGACTATGCTCCGACAAGATCTTACAATGCTCCTTTCGGCCATGGTCGTAATCTTTCTTCATATCCGAATATCGGTTTGAAATAGTTTCGTATTTCAAGGATAAAAGTGAGCCGGTCTCCCTGCGCTAGCGCAGGGAGACCGACAGGAAAGGGAGATTCCAATGATAGCACTACGAAAATTTTTGGAAAGTATAGTGGAGTGGACGGGGATTATTTTTTGCTTCCTTGCGGTGCCGCTTTGCTTGCTTGTTGTTTTTGAAGTTGGTCTTAGAATAATCAGCGATCCGACGATCTGGAGCTTTGAAGTCAGTTTGATACTTTTTGGTGCTCATTATTTTCTTCTGGCGGCTTACGGATTGAAATACAAATCCCATGCAGTCATTGATATTTTTACATCCAAAGCGAACAGAAATTTAGTCAAAACTTTTCAAATTATCAGCTATGTTCTTTTGTTTTTTCCGTTCACGATCGGACTACTTATTATGAGCGTGCCATTTGCCATCGATGCCTGGAAAAATATGGAGACATCATGGAGCATGTGGGGACAGCCCCTTTATATTGTGAAATCGATTATGCCCATCGCGATGCTCCTGCTCGTAATGCAGGGAATAGCTGAAATGATAAAAATTATTTTCCCCGAAAGTCAGGAGGTTAAGCAATGAGCTTAGAATTAGCAGCGATCTCCATGTTTGTTGTATTGGTTATATTCCTTTTTATGGGACATCCTCTGGCCTTTGTTCTCGGTGGCGTGGGATTTCTCTACGGAATAATCTTTTTAGGTCCTAATTTCCTCGGCGTTTTTATGGACAGAATTGTCGGACAGCAGAATAATTTCGTTCTGGTGGCGATTACGCTCTTTATATTGATGGGCAATTTTCTCACGGAGTCCGGACTGGCGGACGGACTCTTCGATTCGATGCGGTATCTTTTCGGACCCGTTAACGGCGGTCTGGGAATAGCCGTCATTGTTGTGTGTATCCTGTTTGCGGCTTGTACGGGTATTGTCGGCGCCTCCGTCGTTACCATGGCGATGCTCGGTGCCCCGGTATTGCTGCGCTACGGCTATTCGAAAGAATTAACAATGGGGATGATTGCGGCCGGCGGCAGTCTGGGTATTCTGATCCCGCCCTCCATCATGCTGGTTATCATGGGTGACCAGGCCGGTCTCTCGGTTGGCAAGCTGTTGCTGGGTGCCTTTGTTCCGGGAGTATTTTTGGGAATACTGTATATCGCCTATATAGCAATTGCCTGTTTCGTGAAACCCGAATTGGGGCCGGCCGTGCCGGCGGCGGAACTGGCCAAAGTGCCGGTTAAGAAGCGTATTACCGGTGCATTGATCAATGCTTTCCCGCCGCTTTTCCTGATTTTTGCGGTTCTCGGCGCCATTTTCACCGGGTTGGCCACACCGACGGAAGCATCCGGCGTCGGCGCGTTTATCGCCTTTCTGATGATGTGCGCCTACGGCAAATTTTCCTGGAAAACTCTATATAACATCATGATTCAAACCGGTAAAACCACGACGATGGTTATGGTTATCCTGATCGGCGCAACCTGTTTCACCGCCGTCTTTTTAGGACTGGGTGGTGGTTCGACCATGGTTTCCGCGATTATGGGTGTCTCCTCGTCCAAATGGGTGATTTACGCATTTATGATGATCATCCTGATTATTCTCGGTTGCTTCATCGACTGGGTCGGTATCGTTCTCATCGTATTGCCGATCTATATGCCGGTGGCCGCGGCCCTGAAATTTGATCCGATCTGGTTCGTGATGATGATGGCGGTTAATCTGCAGATGTCGTTTCTTACGCCGCCCTTCGGTTACGCACTGTTCTATCTGGCGAGCATGAAGTTTGAAGGCGTAACTTTGGCGCATATTTACAGGGGCGTCGTACCGTTCTTGATAATTCAGGCGGTCGGGTTGATCCTCTGCACAATATTCCCGATCCTAACGTTGTGGCTGCCGTCCATGATGGCGAAGTAAAATTATGTCAGGTTTTTAATGTAACTATGGAGGTTTTTCGTGATGAGCGGAATTGATTCAAAAAAATCGTTAGATAAACGTATGTCTCTGAAAGATGCGATTGCCAAATTCGTATTCAACGGATGTTCGATTTCCTTCAGTGGAATGGGTGGCGAGCAGGTAGTCGCGCCGACTTATGAAATAATAAGGCAGGGGCAAAAAGATTTAACCCTGATCGGCGACAGCCCTTGTGAGCCGGCGGACTTTTTGATTGGCACGGGGCAAATCAAACGCGTGGAAGTCGCCTGGATAGCATTTGCCGTTGCCGGAGTCAGTGAAAATTACCGCAGTGCGGTGGAGAAGGGTATCCCTCATGAAATTGAGGTTTGTGAATTTTCCAACTATACAATGGGTTTGCGGTTCCTGGCGGGAGCTCTGGGCGTTCCTTTTATGCCCACGAAATCTTTGATGGGATCGTCCCTCGAGAAGTACAATAGCCTTATCAAGGTGATGAATGATCCTTATAAAAATGAAAAAGTCGCCCTGGTGCCGGCGGCCAATCCCGATGTCGCGATCATTCATGCCAGCCAGGCGGATAAACTTGGCAATACCCAGTTTCTGGGCTTTTCGGCGAATGCGGAAAATATCGCCCGTGCGGCAAAACGGGTCATTATCACGTGTGAAGAAATCGTTTCTACCAATGTGATCAGAAAGAATGCGGCACTGACGGCGATTCCTCAGTATGTTGTTGATGCCGTAGTAGAGCTGCCTTTCGGAAGCCACCCCTGGAATTTCCCTTTTGCTTATGCCTACGATATGCCCTTCCATTTGGAAATGATGTCACAGATAGATACACCGGAAGGTTTCAAGAAGTGGATTGATAAATGGGCATTCGGCTGCAAGGATCATATGGAGTACTGTGAAAAGGTTGGCTGGACGAGGTTACATAAGTTGGCCAGCATCGAGAAACAGTTTTATAAGTAAAATTGATATTGATGATGAAATTAATTATTTGGATAATAAAAGGAGTGAGATATGTCGACAGATTGTAAAGGAGCAGCGAGTGCAAACTATACTTTGCAAGAACTGTTGGTAGCCGCCGCCGCAAGAGAAATAAGAGATAATGAAGTTGTATTTGTCGGAGTCGGCATACCATGTCTTGGAGCTTTTGTTGCAAAATTCACTCATGCTCCCAATGTAGTTCTTGTCGTTGAATCCGGTTGCATCGGATCAATGCCCTACCGGCTGATGCTGGGAATTGGCGATAATTCCTGTAACGAAAACGCAATAGCGGCCTCGTCTTTGTGGCGGGCTTTTTCCGACCAGCAGCGAGGCTATTTTGATCTTGGCATGCTGGGCGGTGCACAGGTCGATAAATACGGTAATCTGAACAGTACCGCAATTTTCGGCAAAGGTGATTATAAAAAACCGCTGACCAGACTTCCCGGCAGCGGCGGAGCCAATGACATCGCCTGCTCGGCAAAGAGAACCCTGCTCATGATGAATCAGCAGAAGCGGCGGTTTTTGGAGAAGGTTGATTACATAACGTCTCCCGGCTATTTGGATGGCCCGGGTTCACGGGAAAAATACGGGTATAATGGGAACGGCCCCTCCGTAATCATTTCCAATATGGCCATTTTCCGCTTCGATGAAGTGACGAAAGAAGCTTATCTTGACTCGGTACATCCCGGTGTCACTGTGGAAGATGTCAAAAAGGAAGTTTCCTGGGATCTGAAAGTATCTCCGAATTTGACAGTCACACCCCC
>CAYYBK010000042.1:0-11255 GCA_964470015.1 uncultured Syntrophales bacterium | reverse complement strand
GCATGAGAACGGGATCGTCCGCGGGTGGAGCCGAAACCGAAAGCTTCTTCAAAAATATCGCTGAAATGGGAAAAAACATCTTCGAAACCGTCGAAACCGCGAAAGCCGGTATTGCTGAGACCTTCATGCCCGTAATGGTCGTATATTTCTCTTTTCTGTTTGTCGCTGAGTACTTCGTATGCCTCCGCCGCTTCCTTGAAGCGCTCTTCCGCTTTTTTATCTCCGGGATTTCTGTCCGGGTGACATTGCATTGCTATCTTACGGTAGTTCTTCTTGAGTTCTTCATCCGTGGCCGTCCTTGCGACGCCCAGAATTTCATAATAGTCCTTTTTTATCATGAGACTTTTTCGTGTCCCTCCGCATGCATGATTTTCTCAAGAGAGCTTAGCAAATCTTTATTATCAGCTTTTTCCAACGCATGCCGGGCGAACTGGTATTTTTTTAAATCCAGAGCGTTTTTCGCGATGATTTCCCAGTCGGCTGATGTTAATTCCATGTTCAGGGCTTTGGCGGCCCGCTGGAAATTCATTACATCTCCGCTGTCCAGTGCGGCGCTTCTTATTTTATGTAAGCCGTCTGTAAAATTAGCTTTTTGATAAAAATCGAGAGCATCGGAAAAATTACCTGCCGCAAAGAACAAATCTCCGTAATGCCGCAGGATTTCCGGGCCAGGGTTGGCGACATATAATAATTTCTGCTTGGAGCGGTAATCCTGCAGTTTGCTAACGCTCACTTTTATCTCTCCTGAAAAGTCCGCAGCTCAGCGCGTCCTAATTTATTGATAATTTTCATTATGTCAATATTGTTCATTGCATCAGTCCAGCAGACGTTTCAACGCCTCTTCGTATTTTTTCCTTGTGTTCTCTATTATATCCGGCGGCAATTCCGGCGCGGGCGGTTTTTGATCCCAATCAATGGACAGCAGATAGTCCCGCAGAAATTGCTTATCATAACTTTTTTGCGGCCGGCCCTCCTCATAATCGGCGCTTGGCCAGAAGCGTGACGAATCTGGGGTAAGCAATTCATCAATCAGGATTAATTCTTGGCCCAGCATGCCGAACTCCATTTTTGTGTCCGCGATGATAATACCGGCTCTCTGGGCTATTTCTGCGGCGCGTTCATAAATTGCTAAGCTTACTTTTATAATATTATCAGTAAGTTCTTTACCGATGACATCTTCCATTTCTTTTCTGGTAATGGCGGAATCATGCTCGCCTACCGGAGCTTTTGTCGTAGGGGTAAAAATCGGTTGGGGCAGTTTGGATGATTCTTTAAGCCCGTCAGGCAGTTTTATTCCCGAAATCGTCCTGTTCTTTTGATAGTCCTTCCAGCCGGAGCCGCTTAGATAGCCCCGGACAATACACTCAACCGGCAGTGGGGTAGCCTTCTTGACCAGCATGCTTCTGCCTTTCAAAGCATCGCGATAGGGAGCGCATTCTGCGGGGAAATCTTCCGGATTGATGGAGATCAGGTGATTACTGATAATATCTTTCATTTTGTTAAACCAAAAAGCGGACATCCGGTTTAAGATTATCCCCTTGCCGGGAATGGCATTGGGCATGATGACATCAAATGCCGAGATTCGATCTGTTGCGACAATAAGTAAACGGTTGCCGACGGCATAAATGTCACGCACCTTGCCGCGGCTGATAAAATTTAATTTTGTAAAATCGGTCTTTTGCACGTTTTTTTCCATAAATGCCCTTTCTCCTTTCATCTTACGGACGGGTTGTACATCTTCTCGTGACCGATAGTGGAAGTCGGTGTTCTGCCGTAATTATGGCCGGGCATTACTTTGGTTTCCTCCGGCAGCGTGAAGAGCTTTTCCTGGATGGACTTATACATTATCTGCCAGGAACCGCCCGGCAGGTCGGTTCTTCCGACGGCTTCGACAAAAAGAGTATCACCCGTAAAGACATAGCCCCGCGTATAAATACATATTCCGCCGGGGGAATGGCCGGGTGTGTGAATAACCTGAAGCGATATATTGCCGACTTCAATTTTGTCGCCGTCCTTGACCAGAATATCGGGCGGGGGAGATGCTTTTGCCCCGAACATCTGCAAGATAATCGCCGGGGTTGATGTCAGCATCGGCGCATCGTCTTCGTGAACGATGATTTTTGCTCCGGTAAGCTTCTGCATCTCGGCATTGCCGCCGATATGGTCAACGTGGCCGTGGGTATTAACAATGTAATTAATGTGCAGTTTATTGTTGCCGGCTTCTCTGATGATTTCTGCGGCATTGGCTGCCGGATCGATCACCAGCGCATCTCCGGTCACTGTATCTCCGATCAAATACGCAAACACAGCCATTTGGCCGATTTGCATTTGTTTAATGAACATAAAAATCTCCCCGCATTAATTGGATAGGCCTATCATTTTTTAGTTTCTTTCGTCAATTTAAATCAATGAAACTGTAATTTTTCCGGCGGCAACCACCGAAAAAAGTTTTATCCTGCAAAAACCGGTAAACCGGATGATACGGTGCTTGACGGTACGGAAATTTTTCCCGGAAAAACTGTAAAGAATCGGTTTTGCGCAGGGTGATTGATCCGCGGATGGGAATTTTTGCCGTGATACCAATCATCTTTTATTGCTGTCGCGCATTAATTACGCTTAAATACGGCGGCGAAAAAGCCATCCATATTATCCCGGTGGGGATATGTCCGGAAAAGGCCCTGTTCGATAAACTGGCGGGGGATGGCTTCGGATGGCGGACAGGCGGAAAAATGGGGGTTTGATTTGAGAAAACTGTCGGCGATTTCTTCGTTTTCCTGCGGCATCAGGGAACATGTACAGTAAATTAACCGACCGCCTTTCCGGACGGCAAAAGATGCATTTTGCAGAATGATATTTTGCGTTCGCGCGAATTCTGCAAGATGTGCGGCAGTGATGCGCCATTTGATTTCCGGATTGCGGCGCAGCGTTCCCAATCCGGAACAGGGTGCGTCAACGAGGACATGATCAAAATTCGCTGTCAATGATTCCGGCAGCTTTTTAGTAACATCGCCCTGACGCGTCTCGATTATGGTTACTCCCTGCCTTCGGGCATCTTTGTTCAACTCTTTCAGCTTCCGCAAGTCGTGGTCGATTGCCAGGATTTTGCCGCTGTTTTCAAGCAGTGCCGCAAGATGTGTCGCTTTACCTCCGGTGCCGGCGCAGACATCCAGGACTGATTCCCGACTTTGAGGATTAACCAGATAGGAAATCAACTGCGATGCTTCATCCTGCAGGCGCAGGTATCCTTCTTGAAAGAAACTTGTTTTTTGCAGAGGGTATGCCGCGTTTTTCATGATGAGACCGGCGGGGGAAAAGTTTGCCGGTGAGGAGTCGAAACCGGCCGCAGCCAGATTCATCCCCAGTTCATTGCGGGAAATTTTCAAGGTATTTGCTCGCAATGTCAAAGGCGGCAATTCATTATCGGCGGCGCATATCGCCCGGGTATTATGCAGCCCGAACAATCCGGCCCACGCTTTAACCAGCCACAGCGGATGAGAATGGAACGCGGCAATATATGCGGCGGGATTCTTTTCCGGGCAAGGGAAGGTGATTTTGCTTCCCTGCCGCAGATAATTTCGCAAAACGGCATTGACAATGCCGCTTTGCGTAGGATTAAGAATCTTGGCGACTTTAACTGCTTCATTGACTACGGCGAAAGCCGGCAGGCGGTCACTGAATTTAAGCTGAAAAAGACCGACGCGCAAAATATTTTTAATACTTGCTGTTGCCTCTTCCCAATTGCCGCGGTAGAATTTTGTCAATATCCAGTCCAGATGACCTTGGTGGCGAAGGACTCCGTAGACGAGATGGGTCAGCAGCCTTCCGTCAGCTGTCCCGGAAAGATCGTTTTTATCCAGTTGCTCATCAAGAATTGGTCCGGCAAAGGCATTGTTTGCGGAAACCTTATCCAGGATATCTACTGCCAGAAAACGCATCGATTTTTTTTTCATCGCGCTAAGGTTCATTTTCAACCTAAAATTGTTTCCGTGTCAATCTGATGGCCGCGCAGAAAATCACGGGCCGACATCCTTTTTTTGCCGGCCAATTGGACTTCTTTCAGGAAAACGCATCCATCGGCGGCGGCGACGCACAATACGCCGGTCTTATCTGCCGTTATGACACCCGGGAGAGCGGCTTTGATTCCCGTGCCTGCTTCCGCAGTATAAATTTTTAGAATCTGCCCGGAGAGCAATGTGTAAGCGGTCGGGGTCGGGCTTAATCCGCGAATCAGATTTACAATATCAACGGCGGAAGACTTCCAGTTAATCAGCCCGATTTCTTTTGTTAGACGGGGTGCGAACGTTACTTTGGATTCATCCTGGCTTTTGCGCAGGGCTCCTCCCGCCGACATCCGCTCAATAGCCGCAATAAGCAGTTCGGCTCCCTGAACGGCCAGGCGGTCGTGTAACTCGCCGTATGTTTCTCCGGTTTTGATCGGTGTTTCCTGTTGCAATAGAATGTCACCGGAGTCCATTCCCTTATCCATCAGCATGATGGTTATGCCCGTTTTTGTTTCTCCGCGGATGATGGCCCAGTTGATCGGAGCGGCGCCGCGGTATTTGGGCAGCAGGGAGGGATGGATATTCAAGCAATGCTGCGGCGGAAAATTAATGATTACTTCCGGCAGAATTTGGCCAAATGCGGCAACAACGACCATTTCCGGCTTGAGGTTTAGAAAATTTTCCAGAAATTCCGGCGCTTTTATTTTTTCCGGCTGAAAAACCGGCAGGGACAGTTTCTGGGCCAGCAGTTTTAAGGGCGGGGCAACTGGCTTTTGCCCTCTACCTCGGGGGCGGTCCGGCTGTGTTACAACGCCGATAACCGGATAATTTCGCAGGTAAAGATATTCCAGCGCCGGCAGGGCAAAATTGGGTGTTCCCATGAAAAGAATGCGTGGGCGAATCATGGACAATAATCCTTTCTTGTTTCTCAGCCGAACATATATGGAAATAAAAAAATTGTGTCAAGAACAACGAAATATTAATATTTCCCCGCCGTCGCCTATTGAAAATTAAGAAATCAAATCTTATATTAATAAAAAAGCGACGGGAGGAAAAGGATAGTTATAATTGTCCGGAAAGGAGATTGATGATGAAGACATATGCCGCCAAGTATATGGAATTGATTCAACAACATGCTCCGGAAATGGCAAAAAGATGGGCCGAAGATGTCCGCAGCAACCGTAAAACCACATATTATAAGTTTCTGGATGAACAAAAAATTATTTCCCAGTGCATCAGGTTTTATGAATATTTCAGCAGAATGTTTGTCGATGAAAAACTGAGTGCAGATGTTCTGAAATATTTCAAAACTTATGCCCGGGAAAGCTATGCAATGGGCATACCTATGGACGAGGCCGTTTATGCGCTGATCCTGATGCGGCGCCATATCTGGCTTTATGCAGAATTTCAAACCATTTTCAGTACGGAAATCGGGCAGCAGCAGGCTGTTGATACACTGAGCCGGACAATTTTGTTATTTGATTATGCTGTTTATGAGATTACCAGGGAGTACCAGGAGTTAATGAAAAAACAGGCAATAAAGGAGTAGCTTGCCGGGCATCGACAGCTGCCGCAAATATGAAGAAAGGAGATCATAGTATGCTGGCTTCTCTTAAACTGATCGATCTGGTGGAAAAGAATGCCGAAGTAATCGCCCGGCAATGGGTGGGCGCATTACAGACCAACAAACGAACTCCTCATTATCATGGGTTGCCCGCGGAGAGATTGCAGCCACAGGCAGCGGAGTTTTATCGGCAATTAAAAAAATTATTGATGTCTGCCAATACGTTCGAGGAGACCCAGGATTATTTTCACCGCTATGCCCGGACCTGTTTTGAAGAAGGTATTCCGCTGCACGAGGCAATTTATGCCTTGGTTTTAATGCGGCGGCAAATGTGGCTATTTGCCGAATTTCAAACGGCTTTTGTTACGGCGGTTGAGCACCAGCAGGCCATCGACAGCATTACCCGGACGATTCTCATGATGGATTATGCCGTTCATAAGATTACCCAGTATTATCTAGAGTTGATGAAAAAAGATTTAAAATAGAAATTCCGCCGACGGGAAAAAATTGCAGAATGCGGCAGCGGCACATATGAGCCGGTGAGTACCACGCATGCCCCATTCCCCCGCGGACATTGCAAATATGCCTCCATTTCCCGGAGTATCCGGTCAGTTTTAATGTTTCGCATACGCCAACAGCAACTTTATTTCTGGACAAATCAAGTGATTAATGCTTGATTTCGGGCGGCAGCCGTAAATCTGCCTCTGAAATACAAAATTACTGTAACGAGTTAATGATATTATTCAGCGCATTAGAAATAGATTTATCAGCCTGCCGCGGGATTTAAAGCTTTTTTTGGCGGCAATGTTTGTTTTCGGATTTTCCCAGAGTATTGTTGAAGCTACTTTCAATAATTTTCTAAGCGAAACATTTGTCATCAGCGACATGCAGCGCGGGCTGTTGGAATTCCCCCGGGAATTGCCGGGATTCCTGGTGGTCTTTGTTTCGGCTGTTCTTTTTTTCCTTTGCTCCCGGCGCCTTGCCGCCCTGGCCAACCTGTTGTGCGCTTTCGGTATATTATTTATCGGCTTCTATTCTCCCAGCTTCTCCGTAATGCTGATTTGGCTCTTTATCTTCAGTATTGGCCAGCATCTGTTTTTGCCGACCAATCAGAGCATCGGCATGGAACTCGCCCGGGATGGAAAAACGGGAAAGCGGCTGGGACAGCTCAGCGGTATTGCCAATTTGTCGGCGATTATCGGAAGCCTTGCCATTTTGATCGGGTTTAAATACTGCAATCTGAATTTCCAACTTTCTTATGTTGCCGCCTGTCTGGGTTTTCTCACGGTGGCGATCTTGATTTTTCTAATGAAAAAAAATCAACCATCGGCGGCGAAGACAAAATTTTACCTTAAAAAAGAATACGGGCTTTTTTACTGGTTGAATATTCTCTATGGAACGCGCAAACAGATTTTCCTTACTTTTGCCCCCTGGGTTCTGGTGACTGTTTTCAAGCAAAAGACACACGTTGTGGCGACACTGCTGATGATTGGCGGAATCATCGGGATATTTTTCAAGCCGATGCTGGGCAGAGCAATCGACAGGTTCGGCGAAAGATTCATTCTTACGTCCGAAGCAATGATCCTGATTTTTGTCTGCCTTTGTTATGGCTTTGCCGGAAGTGTTTTTCCCGAAGCAGTTGCGATGTATTTTGTTTTTACCTGTTATGTAATTGATCAGCTTCTGATGTCCGTCAGCATGGCGCGGGCAACATATCTGCAGAAAATAGCCGTAAAACCGGAAGACATCAGCCAGACATTAACAATGGGTGTCTCGATTGATCACTTTTTTTCCATCGCTATTGCGCTTTTGGGAGGTCTTATCTGGGTGAAATGGGGCTATCAGTATGTTTTTCTACTGGGTGCTGTTATTGCGGTGCTTAATACTTTTTCCGCATTGAGGATTAGAACAAAATAAAAATCAGTTTATCCTCATTTTTTTGCCTTTTCCTTGATATCATCCAGAACAACCGTCAGATCCTCCGCCCTTTCGATGACAATAGTTGAATCTGTGGAAGCTGCTTCTTTTTGAGCTGTTTTAGGTGCCGTAGATTTTTTTGTTTGCCTGAATTGTCGGGAGTCTTCCGCGGCGATCATGACCCAGTTGTTCAAATCAAATTGCAGATCATGCACATTGGGCAGCGCCAAGATTTCTTTGGCCATGACTTCAATTTCCTGCGGGGAGAACTCCCCCTCCGGTTTGACAAGATCACCGTAAATATAGACGGTGGAACCCATGAAGGAATAATCTATCTTCGTCATATCCGCTTCGTGACGTGTAAAAACTGTCCGGACGTTACGGTTGACTTCATAACGGGATAAATTATCGTCTTTTTGCATATTCACCTCTTGTGTTTCAGTCGGCTGCCGGTTCCGGCGGAGAATTTAATTTTTACGGGGCTGCCGGTGCAGCCAGTCCCACTGGTTGATTTTCTGAAGACGGGCAAAGAGAACGAACAATATCCGGCGCAAAAATTTTATCTGCAAGTCCAGCGGGAGAATATTAAGCTGATCGGCGGTAAATGACAGAAGCAGACAATCGGTTTGTGCCTCTACATGTGCCGTACGCGGAACGCCCATTAAACCGAACTCACCAAAAATATCCCCTATGTTCAATACGGCTAAAGTTTTTTCGTGGAAAACAACTTCGGTACGCCCCTGAATCAGGACGAACATGCGCAGATCCACTTCGCCCTGCGTAATTATCCGGTTTCCGGCGGCGACGTTCAGCCATTTTCCTGCGTTCAATAGCGCAGTTATTTCGTCATTATCAAAACAATCAAAAAAAGATATATCTGCAAGCAGGTGAACCAACGGTTCTTTCACGTTTTCCAATAATGAATCCTTTTGTAATAATTTGCCCATATATGCTTGCGCGGGCTTCTATATTAATCCCTTCTCCAGATTAAAACACTTTTTTAAAAAGTGTCAATCGTTATTGCCGGTTTCAAAATGTTTACAAAACCAGTTTTACATGAAATTTTCCGGATCGACGTCGACGGTAATCTTTATCGTGCTTCTTCCCGTTTTGTCTAAAAGTTCCCGCACAAACTGATGCAAAGCGGCGGTATTTTCGCTTTTAAGCAGCAGCTGCCGGCGCCAGCGGCCTTTGATTTTTGCCAGCGGCGACTCGGCCGGGCCGATTACTGCTACATTATTGCCGTACTTTAAGCATAACTGCCTGGCCATCTTTCCCAATTGTGCCGCTTGTTCCAGGAGACAGGTTTTATTTGTTGCCGATAAGCGTAAATTAATCAGGCGACTGAAGGGAGGGTATTTTAAATCTTCCCGAAAAATTATTTCTTCCTCGTAAAACGATTTGTAATCATGATGTTGGGCATGTTTCAAAGCGTGGTGCTGGGGATTAAAGGTTTGAATGATTACTCTGCCGGGGGTATTGCCGCGGCCGCCGCGGCCGGCAACCTGTGTCAGTTGCTGAAAAGTCTTTTCCGCGGCGCGGAAATCGGGCATATTCAGCGCCGTGTCCGCAGCGACCACGCCGACCAGCGTGATGCAGGGGAAGTCGTGTCCCTTGGTGACCATCTGGGTGCCGACCAAAATATCGATTTCCCGTCTCACGATTTGCTGCAAAATCTTCACCTGTGTTCCTTTGCCGGCAATGATATCCGAATCCATTCTTTGAATGTGCGCTTCCGGGAAAATTCTTTTTACTTCTGCTTCCAGCTTTTGGATGCCCGTGCCGTATCTTAAAACGCGGGGGCTTTGGCAGGAGGGACAGTGCGGCAGCGCTTTTTGCACATAATTGCAATAATGGCATTTGACGACGCCTTCGGCGGTGTGATTCTTCAAGGATACGGCGCAATTAGGGCAGCGAAAATTGTAACCGCAATCGGCGCAAACCAGAAATGTGTCAAAGCCGCGTTTGTTGAGAAAAAGTAACACCTGCTCCTTCTTTTGCAGCGTTATTGCGATTGCGTCAATTAAGGCAGTGGAAAGAGCCGGAACATTGCCCTGCACGTCCCGTTGCTCTTTCATGTCGATAATTTCCACTTGGGGCAGCGGTTTGTCTTTTATGCGCCGGGCGATTTCCAGATAATGATATTTGTTGCTTTCCGCGTTGTAGTAAGTACGGATACCGGGAGTTGCTGATCCCAAAATTACTAAGGCATTATGGAGTTTTGCTTTCATAACCGCCAGGTCACGGGAATGGTAGCAAAGACGCTCATCCTGTTTGTAGGAGGAGTCATGTTCTTCATCGACAATAATCAGTTTTAAATCAGGCAACGGTGCAAAAATAGCGGAACGGGCGCCGACGACGAGCCTGATTTCACCGCGCTTGATTCGGCGCCACTGGTCGTAGCGAACCGCTTCGGCAATACCGCTGTGCAATACGGCAATGTGTTCGCGGGCAAAACGCCCTTGAATGCGCGACAACAGCTGCGGAGTCAGCGATATTTCCGGAACCAGATAGATTGCACGGCCTTTGTTTTCCAGCGCGCTGGCGATGGCTTTTAAATAGACTTCCGTTTTCCCGCTTCCGGTGACACCATGCAACAGTATAGGTGTAAAAATATTTTTCCCCAGGCCAACGGAAATCTCCCGGAGGACTTTTTGCTGCCGGGCATTGAGAAAAAATGCGGTGTCGTTTTGATCAGGCAAATATTCGTCCGCGGTTGTGCGTATTTTTTCGGTTTCAAAACAATCGATGAGTTCCTTTTCCTTCATTCTCTTGATTACTGCTGCTGATACACCAGCTTCTTTGATTAAGTCCGTTAAAGGTGTTGTTCCTCTCTTTTGAAGAAAAGCAACGAGGCGTTCCTGCTTTTGTGTTAATTTTATTCCGGCGATTTTGTTTTCGTTGAGAATCAGGAATTTTTGTTTTTGCGGAGCAAGCTGCTTTTTCTGCTTCGCGGTCATTTGCAGGAGGCCGGCCAGATGCAGGCGGTCTAATATCCGGGAAATGTTTCTTCGTCCGCTGATTTTGGCCAGGCTGTCGACGGTAATCCCCTGCGGATATTGCCGCAGTAACTCGAAAATATTTTTTTGTTCTGCGGGAAGGGTAATGGCTGCGGCACTGGCCAGGGGAGTTACCCACAGAAAATCTTTTTTCTCCGAACCGGCGGGGATTATTTCGGCCAGTGTCTTGCCGAGCGGATACATAAAATAATCGGCGATCCATCGATAAAACCGGAAATCCGTCTCACCGAAAAGAGGGTCTTCGTCCAGAACTTCAATGATTGATCTTATTTTTGCCAGGCGGCAGGAATTAATTATTTCGACAACGAACCCGGTGCGCCTTCTGCTGCCGAAAGGGACAAAAACGCGTTTGCCGACGGTGATCTCTGTCCTTAATACAGCGGGTACTTCATAAGTGAAAAGTTTGTCTGCTGGAATGTTTAAAGCTACGTTTACAAACATGGAACAAATCCAAATATATCAGCATCCAATTGCAAGCTATATCGGCAAGGGCTTACATATATTGCTTCACGGCTTATAATCTTTCGGACGTTGTTATTTTTTAAAGATCTTTTTCAACAAAAAACGCCCCATAAGCGGAGCGTTTTTTAGATTATATTGCAATAAGATTACTCGCCTTTTAGTTTTTCGATTTTTTCCTGTTTTGTTTTGCAATCAATGCATAAAGTGGTAACTGGTCTGGCCATTAATCTTTTTTCGGAAATCGGCCCGCCGCAGACCTCGCATATTCCAAAGACGCCGTCGTCAATTCTT
>CAYYBK010000041.1:0-11624 GCA_964470015.1 uncultured Syntrophales bacterium | reverse complement strand
CCGGGCACCATTGAATACAGGCCAGGCATTGCTCGCAGTGATGCTGCCAAACCGGTTTGCCGTCAACGATAATAATGCTTTCGGCGGGACAAACCTTTTTACAGATTTGGCAGCCGGTGCATTTTTCATCGACCCGAAAAGACTTATCCAGCCGGGGAATCCGCGGCGAGCCCATTCTGTAAAGCGCGGAAAGAAATATATTCTGAACAGATGGCCCCTTCTCCGGAGTTCTCGCCTCCTGAACGCTTACTATTTCCGCAATAGATTTTATTTTCGTCAGAGCACGGTCAAATAACTCCTGCTGTTTTTCCGGGGCGGCAGCACCTCCCCAGGGGATATAGTTGCTCGGCAGGCAAACAGAAAATCCCGCCGCAAGATCGCTTCCTTTGCTTTGCAATATTTTTTTTAACTGAATCAAAGTGGCGGCGACCTGCCCCGCGTTTACGGCAACGGCAAATATATATCGCAGTTTATCCGTTTGAAGCCGGTGAATGAAGTCAATTACCCGCAGCGGCAAGCCCCACATGTGAACGGGGAAGATTAGGCCGACGCATTCCGAGGCGGGAGCCACAATTGCTTCATTTCTCAAAGTCATGGAGATCAGTTCCGTATTGCAAACGAGTTCGGCTATATTTTTCGCCGTCCACAGAGAATTACCGGTTCCGGAATAGAAGTAAATCGTATTATTCATTTTTTAACAGAAATCATTTGCAGGAATGGTATAAAACAATATTTTGCATCAGGGTTTGATCTTTAATATTTTACTGTAAATATTTTCGGAAAATCCGTATATTTGATTTTTGTTTATAATGGCAAATGGCGCCTGATCGCTGTCATCAAGAGCTTTTCGCTTTTTAGCGGCTTCTTTGTCGGCGTCTGTATTGTATTCCGTAAAAGTTATGTTCCTTGATTTCAGGAATTCGCGGGCTTTATCGCATTCGCTGCAGGAATTTTTTGTATAAAGAACGATATCCGATTCTCCTTTCCGCGTATCTGGCAGGGCGCCCCGTTCTTCCTCCCGCTGGATAGCGGAACCGTATTTATGTACCTGCATATTTTTGCCGGATTGCGCCGGCGGCGGATAATCGGTAATGTAGATATTGCCGCTTGCGTCTTCCCATTTGTAAAAATCGGCACCGGCCGTTCCGGGCAGAATCAAAATCGTTGCCAAGAGGAATAACATTTTTTTTGTCATTAATAATACCTCCCTTCGCTGACGGACGGACTTATCCAAGCATTGCTTCAGAGTTGTCCGCACCGGTTGGGTGCTGAAGCAAACACCGCCGGTCTTTTTGAAACTTGCTAGTATCTTCGAAATGCGCTGATAAAACCAATTTTTCTTGAGTTTAAGTCATTCCGGCAGTGATTGCAAGAATCATATTAAAGGCTCTTGCATGTCAAAAAACAAACTGGGGATTTTTTATTACGCGCTTTCGCCGGGAATATTTTATGTACGGCCTTATCTTTTGATTAATATTTTTTCCCGTACCGTCATAAGTAAGAGTTACGACGGGAATACCGGTGTATTCTTCGATCTTCGGCGCCATTGCCTCCGTAATCAATCCGGCGCAACAAAAAGCCGGGTTTGCCTGAACAAAAAGAGAAATATCGGGAAATCTTCTGATCAGCGCGGCGATTTTAATCAGATTGTCCGTAGATTCGCCGCAATTCTGCAGCTTAACGTTGAATGCCTCGTATATATCCTTGTAATCAATATTCGTATTATGAGGCGGGTCGTGGAGTAGTTCATCAAATGATTTATAATAACTCTTTTCGAGCTGGCTGACTAGGGCGACAATCGTTTTCGCCATCAAAACATCTATATATTCTCCTTCATAGAACCAGCGCCGGATGTACGGATCGACAACCATTTTGGCGAATTCGTTAAATGGCGTGGTGATGACCTCTCCACCGTATTCTTCAATGCAGTGAATCAAATCCTGATTAAAAACGTCGTTGTCGCGGGCATATAAATCTCCGAAGATCGCTACTTTGGGACGTTTTCCCGGAACAGTTTCAATTTTTTTAAACAGGCTGATCACTTTGTTTACGTCTTCATCCTTATTCCGGCCGCCCAAAAGTGTGTTGTAGAAAATGTTTACGGACTGGCTGATTATCTTGTCCGTTAAGCCTTTTTCTTTTTCATATGGCCTGATCCGGCAGCCGATTTTGCGCAACATACCACCGAACATATGGGCAAAGTATGCCTCGATCGATGCCTGCAGGGAGATATCGCTCAGGCTCAGCGAGCCGACATAGACATCCACTTTCTCCATACCGTTGCCCGTGGCTTCCATTATTCCTTTAATCAGCTGGGGATACATTCTGATATTGCAGGCAATATGACTTTCGAAACACCACACGGCTGTCTGCGTCGGATCCAGCAGGTTGTCTTCAATGTAATCCATATAACTCTGCGCAATAAGATTTACCGGAATGCACTGCCCTTTGTTCGTTCGCAGTCCGTGCTGAATCGTTTTCTCCGCCAGCGGTACCATCCGGGCATCGATTCCTTCCCTGATGAAAACGGCTTCCAGAAGTTTGGCGCTGATCGGGTCAAAGCACGGCAGGAGCAAAGTCTTCCCCTTTATTTTAGACGCACTTTCCGAGTTGAGCGGCAGGTGGTGAGCGGACATTTTTCTTAAATATTTCGTCTTGTTGTGATTGCGGAAAGAACGAACGGCCGCTTCAATCCGTGTTTCATAACCGACATTGGAATCATGTTCGTCCAGTTCCAATATCAGATACGGCTTGCCGTATTTATCCATGATCCGCTTGAAATACTCGATAGTGAAAGAATCGGGGCTGCATTTGAAGGAAGTTATATAAACCGGATAAAGTCGGGGTGTACGAGCGGCAAAAAGTGCCGCCTGCAAAATTTTTGCGGCGTAATTCCAGTGCAGTCGCCTAAGCAGCGGATCGATTTCCGACGTGTCCTGGCGTTGATAAGGCAGCATGTCCTGATAAAATGTCTTGATGCCGAGATTGGCTAATATGTCGGGAATCCCCTTGTTCATCGTGTTCTGCAAAATGGAATAAGGCCTTCCCAGCATGACAACGCTCATATTGCTGCCGTTAAGCATTTCGCGTTCATAAACATTGGACAGGTTTTCCCGTTTTTCATCATAAAAGGAAAGAGCTGCTTCGTAGGCGTTGAAAATTTCCCAATAACCGGTATTTAAAATCGGCCTGAGCATCGTAAATAATTCAATTTTCGATGAGAAAGAACGATGCTCAATTACGGGCATGATTATTTTCTTTTTAAACTGAAGGCTTTTCATCCCGGCGGCAAGTGTAGCGGCAAATTGTGTATAATAGCAATAATATCGGTAAGCGTCCTGTTTCGGCCCCTTTGATTCCAGATAAACAGGCAAGAAAATGTAATCACACTTGTCAATAAGATATTGCACATGGCCGAAAAAAGCATTCATCGGAGCGCAAAATTCCGCTCCGGCGTGTTTTTTACCTGATTTAATCGCATTCTTAAAATTATCGCCACTGACCGTTTCCACTCCCAGCGTGTTGAAAAAATGTTTCCAGAGGGGCATTTCCTCCGCCAGATAAAGCGCATTCGGAATACCGATCTTCAGCGGTGATTTAAACGGTGCAGACAATTTGGGCAGGCGGAAAACATTGTTCCGTTCCCGGAGCAGATCATATTGCTTTTTTGCCGATCCCACATAATGTCTGGTGTCATAATCACGGCCACAGAGAAATCCGAATGCCACTACATCTCCCTGAATGGTAACTTTATTGATTTTGCAGTTATTATTGCAAAGTTCACAGACCTCGTTTTCTACGGGGATTGTCTCATTATGCACGGATAGACCGCGGAACAATGAATTCCGGACTTTGTTTTCGGAGAGGATCAGGGCGCTGCCCAGTGCGCCGGTCAGATGGCAATACTTGGATACAAAAATCGGCCTTTTCAAACGGTGCTCGAAGGCGGCAACGAGGGCCTTGTTGCGGGCGGTAGCCCCTTGAAAACAGATGTGTGTGCCGATATTGGCTTCCACCGCCACTTTCGCCAGATAATTTTCGCACACGGAATGCAGAACACTGGCCAGTACTTCATCAACAGTGTATCCTTCGGTAAGGTAATTATTGATGTCCCGTTCCATAAAGACGGTACAGCGATCACTGGAAATCGGCGCCGGCGTATTCAGGGCGCGGTCGGCGTATGCAGTAAGGGGCACGCCGAGTTTTATGGCCTGCTCCTCTATAAAGCTGCCTGTTCCGGCGGCACAAACGTTATTCATGACAGATGAAGTCACCATCCCGTTGACCATGTTTGTGAACTTGGCGTCCTGCCCGCCGATTTCGATGATAGTATCAACTTCCTTATTCAGCTCAAAAGCGGCGCGGGCATGGGCGGTGATTTCATCAATCATGAGATCAGCATTTATAATTTGTCCGATAAATTTGCGGCCGGAGCCGGTTGTGCCCACACCGTGGAAGATAAAGTTGCATTTATGACGAACGGAAACGTCTTCCAGCGCTTCAAAAAGCAGCTGTACGGCCTGAAGCGGCCGGCCGGCAGTTAAAGTGTACAGACCGACCAGAACTTCATTTTCTTCGTTGATTATTATCGCCTTGGTGCTGGTAGAGCCGACGTCAATGCCTAAATATGCCTTTTGTTTTTCTTCGATGGTTTTATAAATATCTATTTCTATTGCCGCCGGATTGTGTTTGGCCGTGTAGCGATAACTTTCGCAGCCCGTAAAATCCGGATAAAGCGAAAGGGACAGCTGCAACGGCGGATAACCGTACTCTTTTTCCTTTTTCTCTTCGATAAACAAATCTTCCCAGCTTTTTATTTTAAGCTTTTGCGGCTGCATTTCCTCCAAGTAAAGCAACACGGCGCCGATTGCTCCATACAGATGACTATATTCGCCGACGATTGGTTTTGTCTGCAGCAGATTGCGAAAATGCTTCACCACGGCTTGATTCATGGATACGCCGCCGGCAAGAATCAGCGGAGTGCGAACGGGTTGATCCGGAATCAGCGTGTCAATGACATTTTTAGCAAGACCTTCGCACAGTCCATCACTGATCTGGCCGACGGAATAGCCCTCCTGCTGGGCATGGATCAGATCGGTTTTGGCAAAAACGGCGCATCTGGTGGCAATTTTCGGCACGCTTTCCTGATTGCAGAAAGCAATCGTACTCAGGGTGTCAATGCTTTTAAGATTCAGCCTTTTCGCCTGCTGATCCAGAAAGCTTCCGGTACCGGCGGCGCACGACGAATTGGAGCGATAACGCTCGTAATCGCCCTGCTCATTGAAGGTTATCAGTCCGAAATTTTCACCGCCGACAAAAAGGATACTGCCCACATTTCGGTGGTAGTTCTTCACGGCGGCAATAATTGCTATTTGCGTGTCATAGCGGGACACGTTACGGAAAATATCAGGGCCGGAGATGGTCATCGCCACACCGCCGATCCTGGCGATGTCAAGATTGGCCAGCATTGAAAGCAGAGTATCTTTGATTGCCCCGTGATGAAATTGATAGGAAGAGTTGATTATTTTTTTTGTTTCATCCATTAACACCAGCGAAAGAGCCACGGAACCGATATCTATTCCGATTATGTTCAGTATTTTTTTGAGAACCATTTGTAAATTCACCTTAAAATCATTTTCAGCAATTTTAATCCCGGATTCTTATCGGGATAAGCCAGCCCCGGATCAAACCGTCCGGAGCTTTTGACGAGGCTCTTACAGTATGTAAATGTGTCAAAACCAGCCTTGCCGTGATAACGGCCGACACCACTAGGGCCCACGCCGCCGAAAGGCAGAAATTGCGACGCCACATGAACAATTGTATTGTTGATCGCTCCGCCGCCGTAAGATATTTCCCCGGTTATGCGTTTCTGTATCACCGGGTTTTCCGAAAAAAGATAAAGCGACAAGGGCTTGGGCCGTTCATTTATTTTTTTGATTATCTCGTTTATTTCAGAGAAAACGAGCACCGGCAGAAGCGGACCGAAAATTTCATCCTGCATAACCGGCTCGTCCCATGAAGCCGGATGTAAAATAGTCGGCTCTATATACAGACTGATCCGGTCTGTTTTGCCGCCGGAAAATATATTGGCGCTCCGCAGAAGGCCCTCAAGCCGCCGGAAATGGCGGTCATTAATTATCCGGCAATAACGTTCATGCTTTGCGGCATCTTCACCGTAGAAGTCGGTTATTACCTTTTTCAGTGCCGCCAGGAAATCATCTTTTACCGATTCGTGAACGAGAACATAATCAGGTGCTACACAGGTTTGGCCGGCATTAAGAAATTTGCCCCATGCTATTTTTCTTGCGGCATTTGTAATCTGGACGTCCGGACAAACGACAGCCGGACTTTTTCCACCCAATTCCAGTGTAAAAGGTATCAGATTAGTTGCCGCCGTACGGGCGATGAGCCTGCCTACTTGGATGCTGCCGGTGAAAAAAATATAGTCCACAGGCAGTTCAAGCAGCGACTGCGTTTCCGCAGCAGTCCCCTGCACGGCGCATATATATTCCGCGGGGAAAGTATTATTGATGATTGTCTCGATGATGGCTGCGGTGTGCGGCGATATTTCTGAAGGCTTGAGAATTGCGGTGTTGCCGGCAGCCATTGCGCCAACCAGCGGGGCCATGATCAGCTGAAAAGGATAATTCCACGGAGCGATGATCAGCACCACGCCGTAAGGTTCCTTACGAACATAACTTTTGGCGGGCCACATAAAAAGCGGCGTTCGTACCTTCTTTGTCTTTGCCCAGGCCCGAAGATTTTTTATTGCAAAATTGATCTCATTATATATGATTCCTATTTCCGTGGCGTAAGCGTCAAATTCATTTTTGTGCAGATCATCAAATATTGCTTTAAGAACATCTAGTTCGCGGGATTTTATTGCCTCTTTGAGTCTGTTTAAAGAAGCGACACGAAACTCAATGTCCCGGCTCCGGCCACTTGAGAAAAATTCTTTCTGTGCTTTAAGCAGGTTTTGCCAATTATTGCTGTTCATTCAGATTGCGGTCCTCTTTAGAGATTCTCCTGGCAAATTATTGAATATATCTTTCTGCGGGTTTTTTTGAGTATAACCAGAATAGCCTTTGGCGTCAAGCTGCGTGTAAAGACTGGGCAAAGAATAATTAACGGAATATTATATGCAGTGCATTTGCTTAAAAACATCTATGACATCCCGGCCCAGAGGGGAATTTATCTTGCAAAATGAGCTAAAACTATCTATAAGCCCGCAGGTTTTGCACTTCTTGCCGACAGGGGTATTTTATGAGAAAAATCAGTTTAGGGCTGACCGGTATCGTTGTGTTAATAGTTTTCGCCGCTCTCGGCTGGCTTTATTTCGGAAATTATCTGGAAACGGAAAAGCCGGGAATTAATTGGAGCCAGGATATCAGCCTGATCGGAAAACAAAAGAAAATAGAAATAACATTCACCGATCAAAAAAGCGGTCTCGCCCAGGTAAATGCTGAAATCATTCAGGATAATAAGGGTCAGTTTCTGGCTACAGAGAAATTTTCCGCCCGGGGCAACAAACAGAAAATTTTATCATTAACAATTGATACCGCCGCTTTAAAATTACATGACGGGCCGGCTACCATCAAACTTACCGCAGCCGACTATTCTTTATTCAGAAATGAAAACGTCTTATCCCAGCCGGTGAAGATTGATACCACACCGCCGCAGATATTTCTTCTTAACCCGGTTAATCACGCCAATCAGGGCGGTACATGTTTTATCGCCTACCGCGTATCGAAACCGGCCGCTTTCACCGGCGTTTACGTAAACGATTATTTTACTCCCGGTTATAATATACTGGTTGACAATAAACCGCTGTCGGTTGCTTATTTCGCCATACCCTTCGACGCCTCGAAAACAAAAACGGCCATCAAGGTTTTTGCCCGTGACGGCGCCGGGAATGAAGCCAGCGTCGCCCTTCCCTGCCTGATCAAAGAAAAAAAATTCCGTGCAGACAAGATGAATTTAAGCGAAACTTTTCTGCAGCAAAAAATGCCGGAATTTCAGGCAACTGTTCCATCCCTGCAGGGAAAAACACCGCTGGAAATTTTCATTTACGTCAATGAACAACTGCGCACCGATAACTTCCGCGCTATTCAGTCCATCTGCCGGAAATCTTCGCCTCAAAAAATCTGGGAAGGAACGTTCCTGCGGATGGCCAAGGCAAAACCAATGGCCTTATTCGGCGACAAAAGAACTTACCTCGCGGGCGGAAAGGCCGTCGGCTCTTCCGTACATGCCGGCGTTGACCTCGCCTCGACCGCACACGCGGCAATTGAGAGCGCCAATAACGGTGTGGTGGCATTTACCGGTCCGCTTGGCATTTACGGCAATACGGTAGTTATCGATCACGGCCAGGGGTTATTCAGCCTGTACAGTCATCTGTCATCCATCACCACCAACGTCGGAAAAGCAGTGAATAAAGCGGATTTAATCGGTTATTCAGGTGTTTCCGGTCTGGCGGGCGGTGATCACCTGCATTTCAGCATTATTGCCGGCGGGCAATTCGTCAATCCACAGGAATGGTGGGATCCGCACTGGCTCAATGACAACGTCAGCAAAAAACTGCTCTTCTAATTAATGAAAAGCTGCTAGCTCTTGTTGATATCGCGGTGCGTCACACTTACAATGTATTGCATTTCCGAAAAATACGCGCTCAATTGATTGGCAATGACTACAGAACGGTGTTTGCCGCCGGTGCAGCCTAAAGCTATATTCAGCCGGACCTTGCCTTCCTTGTCGTACAGGGGAATCAGAAAATTCATGAAATCAATAACTTTTTGCAGGAACATTTTAGTCTTGTCATCATTTAGAACAAACTCCCTTACGGCATCATGCTTACCGTCCAGCCCTTTCAATTCTTCAATAAAATACGGATTGGGCAGGAAGCGGACGTCAAAGACGAGATCGGCATCGGCAGGAAGCCCGTAGCGGTAGCCGAAGGAAACGACGTTCACTATCATTTTCCGGTGTCCGGAAGCCGGCAGGAAATACCTCTGTACGATATCCTTAAGCTGATGAACGTTTGTCGAGGTAGTGTCGATAACCCGGTTCGCCATCTGCTTTAAGGATGACAATTTCTCTCTTTCCAGGATGATTCCGTCCATAACGGAACCTTTTTCCGAGAGCGGATGCATACGCCTGGTTTCACTAAACCGGTGTAAAAGAGAATCGTCCGTGGAATCAAGAAAAAGAATTTCAATTTTATATCCCTTTTCTTTAAGGAGGGCAAAGACACGCTTATACCGCTCCAAAAAGCTTCTTTCTCGCAGGTCCATAACCATAGCCACGCGTTTTATTTCCGGAGAGGATTGCGCGGTGATCTCCAGAAATCTGGGCAGCAAAACAACCGGCAGATTGTCGACGCAAAAAAAGCCGATATCTTCCAACGCCCGCAACGCCGTGCTTTTACCCGAACCGGAAAGACCTGTAATAATTACAACACGCATATTTTTCATCAGTTATCCTCGGATAGCTCTTTTATGCAGTTTTTTAACAGATTTTTATTAAAATAGCCAGAGAACGGGATATCGATATGGACGCATTTCAATTCCGCTCCGAGAATTTTTTTTACACACCTTATTATCCGGGGAGCCGCTGAACTTCTCTCCACTTCTATAACAGCAGCTAGTTTTGTCCTCGCTTTTATACGATCGGCATCGAGCAAATCGGCAACCGTGGTTATTCCCTTCGCTGCGGTGTGCAAATAACTGCAAATCTTTTTATGACCACGGGCAATCAATTCCCCGCTTCTGTTCCTTTTAATCACGGCCACATCGTCGGCCACCCAATAATAGCCATTATGGATGGACCTCAATACCGCCGTCGTTTTTCCGATACCGCTGGCTCCGGTAATCAGAATGCCCCTTCCTTCTGCTTCCAGCACAACACCGTGCCCATGGATTATCCCGGTAAATTTTTCACGAATTGCACCCCGTAAAACACTTTTCAGATAATGTTCATTGCTGTTTAAAGCAGCGATGGGAACATGATTACTGCGTGCATAATCCTTAAAAAAAGCCGGCAGGGACAAACGTTCGGAAAAAATCAGCAGGACAAAATCTTTCCTGAAAACATTGACCGGATTTTCTCTGTTGGCACGCAGCCGCTTTAAGGCCCGGGGCGTTATGATGGCAATGGTTGATTTATTTTTCGGAGGCGGGGCAAGAGGCAGACTGTTGATGATCCGGATATTGCTTGCCGTAACTTTTTTTTTCAATCCGGCGGCCGGAAAAATATTTTTTGCACCCAGTGGAGCGGCGGTCCCCTGAAATATCTCCCCGAGAGACAGTTTTTTTTCCATGGACGTACGGCCGATTTAGCGCGGATTTAGTGCCCGGCAAAGCACGGGCGGCTCGCCGTCCTGCAAATAATCATGGCGCAGCGAGCCGTCTTTTCTGTTAAAGAGGACAGGATTCATCCTGTGCAATGATTACTTTGTACAAATCATTCCGGGACTCCGCATCCATAAGACTTTTACGGAAATTGCCGACTTTCAGCATTTTAGAAATCCTGGCCAGGGCTTTAAGGTGCTGTCCGGCACAATTCTCCGGAGCCAAAAGCAAGAAGAAAAGATGCACGGGCTTGCCGTCCATGGAATCAAAAGCAACACCGGTTTTACTCCGGCCGAAAGCAACAATAACTTCTTCAATATTGCTTATTTTTCCATGAGGGATGGCCACTCCGTCACCGATTCCGGTCGAACCAAGTTTTTCCCGCTGCTGCAAAACATCAAAAACTTTGGATTGATCAAGTTTTTGAGATCCTTTTGTAATCATTTCCGATAATTCGGCCAATACTTCCGTTTTGGTCTTCGCCTGTAAATTATCGTTAATAAATTCTATTTTCAAAATCTGATCCAAGCTCATTAAATTCACCGAATACGGCAGCTTCATTGCGCCGGTATTATCCTTTACGGAGGAAAATATTTCAAACGTCACCGTCGCCAGCGGACGGGAAGACCGATCCCCTGTCTTTTCAACTCTTCGTCTCAATAAGGGCATAATTTCCATCTTCACGACGATAAACCAGACTCACGCTTTCGGAAGATGAATCGCGGTAAATAATAAAGTTGGCTTTGCCTCCTTCCATCTCCATCATGGCTTCATCAACTGACATTGGTTTCAATACAATTTTTCTGGTTTCGACAATTTTATTTGTCGCCGCTTCCTCTTCTTCGTCCCCGCCAACTGTTTGTTCCGCATGACGAATAGTGCTGGGCTTATGCTGTCTTATTTTTTCCTTCTGTTTTTTAAGCTGTTTCTCGATTTTCTCGATGCAACTGTCTATCGCCGAATGCATATCCTTGGCTTCTTCTTTCGCGTTTACGTTCCAGCCATTGGCACCCAGATTAATCTCTGCAAAATTCCTGAATTTTTCCGTGGAAAGGATAATATGAACTTCGGCGGGCACATCCAAATATCTCTTCAATTTGAGTATTCTCTCTTCCGCGTATATTTTTTGCCAGTTTTCTCCCTCGCCGTTTCTGAAAGTAACCGAAATCTTCATTATTTTTCCTCCCTGAATTTGATTAGACTCATCAACCCCGGTTAGTATGTTGACTTACCACATCCCCCCGGTTAAGGGGGTCAGTCATATATTGGTCTCGACAC